>NZ_LGUG01000004.1:4236617-4361889 GCF_001274715.1 Aneurinibacillus migulanus
CGATCAGGACATATACGTGTTCATCTGGTGAAGAAGAATAGGTTTCAAGGAGTTCAATCGCCAGGTCATTTTTACTTTTGAACGGGACGTTTCGCTCTTTGCAGTCTTCCTTTCGAAAATAGGAACGAAAATCCCAGGCAACCGAGAGATCATCCGTTACCACATGAGCCGTCACGAGCGAATGAGACCAGACCGATTTTCCTTCTGAATGAGAATAATGAAAATCGAGACCCTCCATTTTCACAGTGGAACGTTCTTTTTTACATTGTGTGTCGTCTAGAATCAGGAACGTAATCGGACGTGTATCTCCCCATTTGGCACGCGTCTGGCGAATGGTTTCCATCAAATAGGAAAGCCGCTGCTTCGTAACGTATTGGGGGTTCCAAGGAGATTCCTGTAAAAAGCGAGTCATACAACTAAGGTCGCGATCATGGTTGGATGATCGTCGAATTTGGCTGATGTTGACTCGGCCCTCGCAAAGAATGATGCCATGAAGAAAAGCAAGCAAATGTCGGTGTTGTGGCTTCGATAAGAGTAAATTCAGCGCAAAAACAAACTTGACGATAGAAGAGTGAAAAGTTACCATAAAAGTGGACATTCTCCTTTTGAGTGGTTTTAGGTGTGGTAGCCCAAACTTCTATAAAAGGTCGGAATGTCCTTTTTTATTGCTCATTTTTCGACAAATTTTTTACAAGAGTCCAGTAATCTTAAAAAAAACTTGTGTCAAAAAAATTTGTAAAACGTAGCTTAATTTATAATAACTTCTCTTAAAATACGTTCCCAAATTTTGTTATCTTCAGTTAAAAAGTGACCTGCATCAGGAATAAGGTGCAACTGACACTCAGGTATTATCCTTGATACTTTTTTAATCTCTTCCACAGGAGCCATTTTGTCCTCTTCTCCATGAAAAAGATAGACTGGTACTTTTATATCTTTTAAATCAAATCCCCAATATTTAGACAATAAGTAAGGTTCGGTTGCTCCTTCATCAACTTGGTTCCTATATGCTTCTCTTAAATGCCTAAATGTTGCTTCTAAGTGTTCATCAGTTTGTAGAAATTGGCGATCCCAATCGGTTAAATGTTTATTTCCATTTTTAAGGCCTTTTTTAAATTTATCTGGGGATTTATCCATTATCTTTACCATGGATTTATATGATAACTTCAAAATCCACGGTGCATTTTTAGAAAGCCAAAACGCTATACGATTTTCTTTTACCATCGCCTTCGGGGGCTTTCCATCTTTGAAAGGAGTAACGCTTGAAACCATTGCAATTGAATTTATTCGTTGCGGAATTTTATATCCACAAGCAGCTGCATATGCTCCTCCTCCAGAAACCCCAATCACTGAAAAATTTTCAATTTGTAAATAATTAGCCAATTCCTCAACATCATCGGTCCAATCTAGTACAGTTCTGTTTGGCTTTAAGTCTGATAAGCCGTATCCAGGTCTATCTATCGAAATTAACCTAATTCCTAGTGAATTTGATACTTCGTCATCATCTAAAAACCATATTCTTGAACCTGGTGTTCCGTGAGAGAGAAATATAGGTATACCGTCTTTCTTCCCATATTGAATATATCCAAGTTTTCTCCCATCATTTAATTGTAAAATTTGGCCGTTTTGTTCCATCCATATCCCCTCAATGTAAATTCGATGTATTTTTCAAAATCTTAATATAAAATTACCAATGTAATTCTAAATAGCTATTCGTTCAATTTGTCTAGTTTTGCAGTAAGAGTATCGTAAAATTTTTGTGGTTCATCTGGTCGAAGATGGACTTCCACTACTTTTTTCTTAAATCTATAAATAAGCTTAACTTCCTTAGGAGTATAAAATTCGACTTCAAAGGTTGGTTTTTCTTTTATAAAATTAGCAAGTACTACATCGAATGTGCATTGTTTTTCATCTTTAGATAGTTTTTCAGGACCTGGATAATAATGGATACTTTTAATGTCCTCAAGAGGGATTGTCAACTGTTTCATTAATTCCAACCTGTAGGTGTAAATGTTGATTTGTGATAATAGAAGGACATAATCGAATCGCTTGTATTTCAACAAAAAGGAACATGATAGTGTACACATTCAATACTAGTGCGATAATGGAGAAAATTACACCTTATTTCGTCCCTCCTAGTTCTTTATAGTAACCTTTACACAATAGCTCCCAGAATCGTTTCTTAAAACAAGCCGCCTTCTTATTGAGAACATGATGGCGTCCGATAGCCATCCATGAAGCTTTGCTTCACCACAGAAAATAAAAAAAACAAATTTCGGTCTCTCATGGTTAGTTCAACAAAAAATTTAGTCCACTAAAACTCTATCATCCTTACTTGTCGGTTGAGAAATCACCAAAAACTCAACTTCATTATTTGACTTGTTAAACATTTGGTGCGGCACCAAAGGCGGAACTTCTACTCCCTCTTGCGGATTTAAAGTAATCTCTTTACCATCTATCTCAATGATTGCTATACCTGATAAGACAAAGAAAAATTGGCGTGCGTGTTGATGATAATGTTTTATTTCCGAAGTACTAGCTGGCATACGTTCATGAATAATACTTAAATCTTGATTTTTCACTAAATGCCACCCATCACAGTCATCTCCCCATATATAATGTTCAGTATTGTGTTTACTTATTTTCATTTCAATATCCCCCATCAAATAAAATCTTGGCTTTCCAAGACATCATAATACTTGAATTATACTGCAATTTTATTACGCTTTCCGACCCATTAATTGATAGCTTAGAGGTTCGATTCACTTTCTAATAATTCCTTCTCTTATTCAAGAACATGACCTATGCAGTTCAAGTCAGTAACTGGTAATCAGTCATCATGACAAATTGTTCGAAAGTATTTCAATGAATATCACAAAAACCTATTGACATTTCAGAAACGCCCCCATAATCGCGAAGGATACCTTTATTTATAGGGTATATCTTCTAGATTAGAGGTGGTTTTCCAATGTCAGCGTTGCAAAAATCAAGGTTCAAAGAATTAAATCACAGCGAATGTGCCGGAGCCCCCATTCTGAAGAGCTTGTGGGAGCGATTTGATTTCTCTCTGTTGCTCACTCAATCCGGCATTATAAAACGCAATGGTACTCCTTCATGGCTCATTTGCTTTCTCTATGTTGTCGGTCTCGTTTCCAATTACTCCTCCGTCGTTCAGATGGCACAGTTAGCCAACAAAGACGCTTTGCTTAAGCCAATGTTCCACCCTTGGAAACTTGCGTAGTACACCTTAAGTCGCTTCTTTACGAAGGGCTTCGCTTGGACAACATTCGGAAAAAAACGTGTCGCGCGCTTGCAGCAAGATCCTTTAACTACTCTTACCGATGGGGACGTCATGAATCTCGATGACACTCACAGTGCACATCCTTTTGCCAAACTGCTTCCGTTTCTGAGCTGGCTCTATGACCACTCCACCAAAGCCTATATCTGGGCAACGAATCTGGTAGTCTTGCAGGCCATTCTGAAAAGCGGATTGGAGTATCCGTTGTTTTACCGGATTTGGCACAAGCCTGAAACGAAAGGAGAAGGTCTGACTAAAATCGATTTAGCCAGGCAGATGCTGCTCATGCTGCGTGAATCCGTTAAGTGCCGGTTGTGGGTAGTCATTGATCGCTGGTACCTGTGCAAGCATTTCTTTTCGTTCCTTGAAGAGAATAATTTTGATTGGGTCACCAAGGCCAAGCGTAACACGGCTTTGTTCCATAAAGTCATCGAGCCTGGCACTCGTCGGGAACGTTACGTGCCGCTGACTCCGGGCATGCTGATCCGTGAAGTCTTTAAGGAACTGACACGTCAAGCAACATCCGGTCTCAGTTCCATTTCAATACCAGGCATCTACATGAAGCGTCCATACATCACGGTGAATCGGAAAAGAAAGCAAGTGACCAAGCAACGCTATGTTCCGGTGGCTGCTGTTGCTGCTATGCGATTGAAGGAAGATGATCTCACGGAATCGGACTCGATTCAAGCTGAACAAGAAGGAGAGCCGGCCACTTACAAAGGCGCCTATTTGTTGATCAGCAATCGCACGATGTTCCGAAAGACGTGGTGCAAACCTATGCCAAGTGCTGGCGCATCGAAGTGTTCTTTCGCGCCGCCAAACAGGAATTGGCTTTTGAGAAATGCCATTCCGAATCTGAAGCGTATCACCACGCCCATTTCAAGCTATTGTTTGCTGCTGAAACCTTGCTCTCTGTGGCGCTCTTTGAACTGAACAAAGAAAAAACGAGTGATGATAAAGGCTACACCCACGGTGAAATGGTTCATGGCCTCTTCCACACTCGTTGTCAGGTTCGCGCGAAAAACTACAAGGGCATTCAGCGAATCTCTATTGATTGTGACACACAAGTGCAGCAATTTGTAAGACTCTTTGAACTTTTTTGGCCGGAGCATTATTTGATGCTTCTTTAGGTTACACCCAAACCGGAATTTTACTAAGGATTACCTCGAAGTGCATAGATCATGTAGTATTGTTTTCCTTACAAGCTATACTCATTCCGTGAGGCTAGGTAAATTACTTATTGTTAGAGAAATCAACTTTCTTTTCCATTAATTATCTTAGCGTGCGAAATTCGTGTGTTTTGCTCTGGACACCAATATATACATTACGAACCTCATTGATATCCAATGATGTTTTACATTTATAAGAAATAATCCTGCGGACTAGAGCAGCAACCCTGTCACTACCCCATATTAAAAGTAAAAAGCCTGTCAAGATTTTCTCGACAGGCTGGCCTGGTGTTTTAGTTACCTTCAACGCAGATTAATTTAATAATGATTTGAAATCTTGAAAGCATTCAAATAAACCTCTTATCATCTTATGTGTCGGACAGGATTTCCACCCGGAAAAATCGAACGGTATCGGGGGTGCTCGGAAAGAATCGAAGAAATCAGATTCTTCACAGCGGGGTGTTGTGATGTAAGAATCTGATTTTTATCATAGCACATTTGGACCAGTTCCCCTTTCTCCATCACAGCCAAAGCGTCGGAAATAAAGTAGGCCGCTTTAATGTCATGAGTGATAAAAAGATAAGAAAGGCCAAACACCGACTTTAATTCACTCAATAGGCTCAAAATAAGTGTCTGATTCACCATGTCCAAGCTGCTTACCGACTCATCCAATATAATTAGCTTCGGATTTAATGCGATCGCTCTGGCAATATTGATTCTTTGCAGCTGTCCACCGCTAAATTGTCGGGGATATTTTCTCATATCCTCTGAGTTTAGCCCGACTATGTCCAGCAAATGCGCAATCCTTCTTTTTTGCTCGGAGGCGGACAGTCTCTCGTAGTTTTCCAAGGGTTCCCCGATGATCTGTTCCGCCGTCATGCGTGGATTTACCGACGAATAGCAATCTTGAAATACCACTTGAAGATCCCTTCGAAGCCGCTTGCGGGCAAGTGGATCCATGTTGTAGAGATCCTGTCCCTGGAATAGAACCCTGCCCTTCTGGGGTTTCAGCAATCCAAGAATCACTTTGCCCAACGTGCTTTTTCCAGCTCCGCTGGTTCCGAGAAGCCCCATGCACATCCCTTGTTCTATGGAAAGAGAAACATTGGAGAGAACCGTTATTTGCCGGTCTGGGCGCCAAAACAAATGGGATGAGCTATAGGTATGGGTAACTTCCTTTACTTGCAGTAAGCTCATGTCCTCACTCCCTTTTTTCGGATATTATACAAACTCCTGGATCTGTTGGTTAATTTGGAAAGTGGGCCTAGCATTCAAGAGTTTTTTCGTATATTCATGCTGAGGATGATCAAACAGTTGATAGACATTCGCTTTTTCTACGATGCGTCCTTTGTGCATCACAGCCACTTTGTCTGCGAGTTCGGCAATCACGCCTAAATCATGAGAAATCAATAAAATGGATGTCCCGCATTCGGACCGGAGCCGATCCAACTGCCTCAGCACTTGCAATTGGTTAGTCACATCCAACGCCGTCGTCGGCTCATCTGCAATGACTACGGATGGGCGCAGGCACATGGATATCGCAATCATCACTCGCTGGAGCATCCCCCCGCTCAGCTGAAAAGGGTACCGCCGCATCAGCTCGGATGGTTGGGGCAGATTCACAGCATCCATAGAGGATAGCGCGAGCTCGCTCGCTTGTTTTTTCGTGAGATCAGAATGGGTACGGATCGTTTCGATAAATTGATCACCGATCGTATACACAGGCGTGAAGGCATTCATGGGATTTTGCATGATGAAGCCGATCTCTTTCCCTCGGATACTCCGCATGTCCTCCACTCCCAAGCCATTTAGCTCTCGGCTATGCAATCGGATACTTCCTTCCACGCAGGTTGTTTTCCGATCTAAAAGCTGTAGCAAGGACATACAGGTGATGGTTTTTCCGCTGCCGCTTTCTCCCACGAGACCAAGCACTTCACCGGGTTTCATCTCAAAATGAATATCCTGAACCAGGGAAAGCATTCCCTGTTCCGACTTTACCTTGACGTTCAGGCCGCTCACCTGCAAGACATGACGCTGTTTCTCTATCAATAGTCTCATTCCTTTTCAATAACGTCGTTTTATGTCAAACCGATCCGACAAAGCTTCACCCAAAACATTAAACGTCATGACCACGAGCAAAATCATCATACCTGGATACAGCATTAATTCCGGATGGCTTCGGATATAAGATTTCCCTTCGTGAATCATCGCTCCCCACTCCGGTGTTGGCGGCTGAATGCCAAGCCCCAGAAACGACAGGGCAGAAATGTCCATGATCGCCCATCCCATTTCCAGTGTCCCCATCACCACAATCGGAGGAAGCACATTGGGGATCATATGCCGCCTGATAATTTTCCATGGTGAAGACCCGCATATCCGGGCTGCCGTAATGAAATTCTGCTCTTTCAAACTGACGACCATACTGCGAAACATTCGGGCATAATACACCCACTGCACCATCATTAACGCCAAAACCACTTGCCATAGTCCAGGTCCGAATAATCCCACTAACCCGAGCACGAGCACGAGATTCGGAAAAGCCATGACCCCCTCGCAGAACCGCATCAATACAATATCAATCCAGCCTCCTCTGTAACCGGCAATGGTTCCGACCAACAATCCGATCCCTAAAGAGGAGATGAAAATTAAGGAGGCGAAACCTAACGAAATACGGGCTCCATACAGAATGCGTGACAGATTGCAACGTCCCAACTGGTCGGTACCCAAAGGGTATTCCCACGAAGGTGGGCACAGCTTGAGCGCCAAATTCACTTGAATGGGATCATGAGGGGAAATCCACGGAGCCAGAATAGTAATAAAGGAAAAAATCAATAAAATGACCGAGCATACGACCACGGTCTTCTGACTTTTGAGGGCGATACGTACACTCGCAATCAATGTTCGGTCCTTCCTTTCCATGAAATACGCGGATCCATATACAATTGCACGAGATCCACGATGAGATTACACACAATGAACAGACAAGCAGCTAGAAACACATAGCATTGGACAACCGGAATATCCCGATTAAATATCGCCTCGACGAAATAGCGGCCGAACCCAGGCCAAGAAAATACTTGCTCCACGATAATGGTTCCGGTGAGTAATTTGCCCAAATTCATACCCAGGCCTGTAATGACCGGTGAAACGGCAATTTTCAGCACATGCTTCACCATAATGGCTTTTTCTTTGATTCCTCTCGTTCTCGCGTACAAGACATAAGACTCCTGCAATTGTTCCAACACACTCGCACGCAGCAAACGGGTATAGATCGCGATCAGTCCCAATGACAACGTCACGGTCGGAAGCACGAGATGCTGCCACGATCCTCTTCCCTCAACCGGAAACAAATCAAGTTTGACGGAGAAGAAAAAAATCAATAAGTATCCTAGCCAGAACTGAGGAATAGAAGCGCCGAAAAAAGAGAGCAGCCTGCTGAATGTATCAATCAGGCTGTTTTTATAAATCGCTGATAAAAAACCTAGCGGGATACTAACGAGGATGGCCAGTAAAATACTGCTGACAGCCAGCTGTATCGTTGCCGGCATTCTGGCCGTAACCTCTTCCCAGACCGGTTCATTGGTAAGATAAGATTTGCCGAAATCAAGTCGGCAAATCTCCACGACCGTTTGAAAATATTGTACAATCAACGGCTGATCTAAGCCAAATTCATGTCTTTTCTCAGCCAGGATCTCCTCAGTCGGATGAATATGGGCTGCAGTCAAATACGCTTCAGCCGGGTCCACCGGGGAAATACGGATAAGCAGAAACATGATAAAAATGGCAAAGAGAACAATGGGTATGATAGCGAGAATCCGCTTCGCGATATAGCTAACCATGGATGGCCTCCCTACCCATTACTTGTTGGTATCAATCCCGTAGAATGGATGTTCATCCCGATTCGCTGGGAAGATAAAGTCTTTCACAGTTTTTTGGTAAACCACGGTTTTCTTGATGTAAGAAACCGGCACGATAACCGACTGCTCCTGCAACGTCTTCAGAATGGAGCCGTAAAGCTCTTGGCGCTTTGTCTCATCAGTAGAGGCTAGAGCATCGTTTACTTGCTGATCCAACTCTTGTTTCATCGGCAAGCGAGAATGTGCTTCTGAAACGCCCCATCCTTTTTCAGCCACAACATTGATAAAAGAGTGCGGATCATATGGCGCTCCGTAGTTGTACCAGAAATCCAGATCAAACTCACCAGCTTTCCGCCGTTTAATTTGAACCGTCAATTCAACACCCGTAATGTTCAGCTTGACACCGATCGTTGTCCATTCGGCTTGAATGGTTTCCGCCATCGCTTTTTGAATAGGATCCGTCTTATCGTAGATCAATTCCAATTCGAGTGGTTGACCGTTCTTCTCCCGTACTGTTTTTCCAGGAGGTAGCTTCCACCCCGCCTCTTCTAGGTAAGCAGTTGCTTTGTCCACATTGTATTCGATTGGTTCGGCTTCAATATTGGTATATGGGAAGTTTTTAGATAAGATGTTATCCGCCTTCTCTTCCAATCCATGTGTGATACCTTCCACCATAGCCTGTTTATTAAATCCGTGTTGTAGGGCTAAACGCACTTTCAAGTCAGCCAGTTTTTCATTTGATGTATTTAGAAGTAAACTTCTCGTTCCGACAGGCTGAGACAGCCCCGTTACGTATTTACCGGATTCTTTCAATTGATTGAAAGAATCCATACTGATAACGCCTTCTCCATAAATCAAATCCAGCTCACCTTTTTCAAAAGCCATAACGCGCGTCTCAGCGTCCGGAATGATCTTTATGGTTACTTTCTCAATCTTTGGGCTCTCTCTCCAGTAATTCGGGTTACGGGTAAATACAGCATATTCGTCCTTCTTGTAATCGGTCAGCATCCATGGTCCGGTTCCGACCGGTTTTTTTACCCCCTTAGAAGTGTCTCCATCGTCCGGGAAACCGGCTTCACCTAGGAATCGAACAGGACGGACCAGCGACAAATCTTGCAAGGTGGGGTAATAAGGTTTCTTCAACGTCATTTTGAAGGTCAGATCATTCACTGCTTCGGTCTTATCCAGTACATTGATCACACCAAGCCAGCTATGTAATTTTGGGTTTTTCATCACAGCATCAAAATTCTTTTTTACAATAGCGGCGTTAAAAGGCGTCCCATCCGAAAATTTGACATTTTGACGGAGCTTGAAGGTGTACTCTTTGCCGTCCTTCGATATCGACCACGATTCGGCAAGGTGGGGAGCCAGCTTGCCCCCTTCCTTGTAACTGATCAATGGTTCATAAATCATTGATTGCGCTATCAATTGCGAAGGATTGTAAGCATGTGGATTCATTGTCCCAATATCCCTCGGCCAAGATAGAGTGATGGACTTTTCTGCTTTCTCTGTTCCTTCTTTAGGTGTCGTTGCGGATTCCTTCTCCGTACATCCTAAAAGAGCGCTAGACATGAGTAGACTCATGACCAAAAATAAAATAGTCTTCCTTTTGAATTTAAACATGCTGAAATAATTCCTTCCACTCAAAATTAATAATGATTATCATTGATAATAAAAGAGGGGTCTCACTTCTGTCAATATAAATTGTGATCTACGTCAGACCAGTCGATCAGGAAAATAAGCCAATTCAGTTCGAAGACTCTAGTCAAACAAAAAACCATGGGTGCACCCCATGGTTTTTTCAGAGTGTGAAGAAACCCTATTTATGAAAATAGAGATTTTCCACGACGCTAAACTTCTGAGCGAGTACGTTATCGTAAACCGGTAGGTTGTGCCTGGAGTTGGTCGTTGCCTTGTACTTCTTGACAGTACAGGATTTCAAGCCAAGCTCTTTCATGATACAGGCCACCGTTTTCTCTGACACCTGAACGCCCTGCTGCCGTAGGATTTGAGTAACCTTTGGACTTCCATAGAGACGGCGTGACGCTAAGAAGACACGACGAATTTGCACCTCTAGCCTGTTTCGGCGCTTGCTTGGCTCGCTTTCCTTGCATGTAGCCCATGCATAGTATCCGCTTCTGGAAATGTTGAGGACAGCGCACATCTTCGTGACACGGAGGTTGAAGCGGTGTTTATGAATGAAAGCATAGGCTAACGCCGGTCTTTTGCGAAGTAGTGCATGACCTTTTTTAGAATCTCATTCTCTTCCTCCAGATCCCGGATTTTCTTTTGAAAATCTCGAAGGGATTTCTCTTCTGGTTTCAGGTTTCCGCTACTTGGAAAGGCTTGATCTCCATCTTTTTTGACCTCTGTTACCCAGCGATACAGGGTATTCTCATGCAGCCCAAGCTCATGTGCAGCTTGCGCCACTGTCTTCCCCTCTTCTAGATTCTGCGTGTCCAGAATTCAGTCTATCAACACACCACACACCCATTTTCAAATGTACGAGGTTCCTCCAAATAGAGCGGGCAACCCAAAATATGGGGTCGGTGGCAAACTTCCGTACAGAATAAGAAGGTTCACTTGTTGGAGTCTGAGGCTCCGTAATCTTTGATAGTTACTTCTATATTGTATGTAATTGGAACCTTACTAANATTTTCAATCCCGAAACCAGCAACATCGGCTTCGTACTCCTCTTGCATTTTTTCTACTACATTCTTCACTAGTCGTTTGATTTCTTTTTCGGTGTTTTTTTCCGCTCTTTTTAGAAATTTATTTTCAAAAGCGTTCCCTGAAGTTATCCATTTTTCGGATAGGCGTCCCTCTGATTCGATTTTCACATTAAAAGAGATATTCTTTCCATTAACATGAGGAGTAATCCTGCTTTTCATTGATTCTACCTCGTATATGAGTAGCTGACCAGTCTGTTTATCAAAGCTTTTCACCACACCGCCTTTCCCCTTTCCAATTATCCACGTTAAGCCTTCTACTTCTGTTTCATTAAAAAAACCACCCAGCTTTTTTGTCTTTCCTTTGATTACAGCCGCTCCCGCAAACTTCACCTCTCCATTTGCTGCAACTACGTTTTGCAAAAGAAAACTAGATCCTGATTGCATCTTTCCCTCTAATTTAGCAAGCGACATTGGAGATAGAATTCTTGTTGTTCTATATTGATTATCTACAATCCCAAACAAACGAAAGGATGGAATTTCTCCTGTTTCCTTTAATTCTAGCGTCTTGCTTGCTCGCCCCTTACTAATCAACACTAAGCAGCTTGGCCTAATCTGATTATCCCGAAGATATTGATCGAGTAATTGTTCCAAACTATATGTGCGTACAAGTTCCTCCCCCATAACAATCACTTTTAAGTGTTGGCCAAATAAGGGACGCTCCCTTTTTAATGATAATTCACGAGTCATTTGATGGATAGAATCTCCTGTTTCATAAATATTCATGTACGGTTTTGATTGCGAAGGACTCTCCGAGCCCGTTGCTTGTGGTACAACAATTTGATAGATTGATGTAATTAGGTCTCTTTTAGGATGTCCCCCTCCTTCTTCCTTTACCTCTTTCTTACTAGCTGATTCCTTGCCTTTATCTAATGCCATACCTACAGCTAAGCTTAATTCTTCAATTTCATGGCTGCTCCAGCATCCTGTAAGAGACAGAACTAAAAAAACCAACAGCAAAATGAAGAAAAACCGTATCTTGTTAAAGCTTTGTCTCATGCTTTCCTACCTTCCATCTCCAGATAATCAGAAGCAGTATTGGCAGTAAACCAAACAAAAACAACGCACCATTACCAATCATATCTCCAAGTTTAAAAAGGTCATTGATATTTCTTGGAATCAGGGCGATGATGTAAATCACGGGAAGCAAGCTATACATAAATGGACGAATGCTCTTTTTCAAAAGTTGGGCCAGCCCCAAAGCAGCAGCATAGTGGGCGAGGGTGAAGGTAGCAAATATTTGCATAATCCATATTACAAGCAACAAAGACTCAAACCGTTCAAATATCAAACCGATCATTTCAAAACTTCGCATGAGATCAACCGTCGGCCATGTTCTTGTTACCACTCCATCAATGGATAACGCCCCGATAACCATCACAACAGTTATGACATAAAAGACCAAAGGAATGGTTATACCAACAAGAACAACTTTTACTGCCTTGTTTGGTTCCTTCATAAATATTAAAAGAATCAACATGATTTCAAGCCCTGTATAGGAGAGAGATGTTGTCTTTAACCCTGCTAGGACAGGTGTCATTCCTAACCCTAATACCGGGCGTAGATTATCTATGTCAAATATTTTGAAACTCATGAAGGCAACCAGTAAAAAAATGATGATCGTAATAGGAAATATGATTTCAAACAAGCGAGCGAGCGGGTTCATGCCTCCAATAATCAGATAAAGACCCACCCACATGAATGGCATGATGATAGCCCAGATGGGGGTGCCTTCCAACAAAAAAAACTGTATAACCTCTGCCATTGAACGAATTTGAAATGCAGAAGTTGTTAAGAAATAACATACGATAAGTAGACTGAATAACCCACCAGCCCATTTCCCTACAATCTCTTGACTGTATTGATAAAACGTTTTTTTGGGAAACTGCTGACTTAATTTCACAATGATTACTCCTGCTATCATCGCCATCAGCCCGCCTAAAATAACGGTTATCCATATATCTGGTGTTTTCACTTTCTCCACGGATGTTCTAGGCAGGGTGAGAATCCCTGTTCCAAGTATAAAATTAGTAACAACAACAACTGCTTGTGGAGTGGTAATTTGATCTTTTGGACTGGCCATCATCCCTGACCCCTCTCCCTTTCGTAGTAAGCTACCCTTTACGCCTTGGATCTTTCGTATGCATCATCTTCGGCCGACGTTTCATCATCAAGAGCGGCATACGAACCATAAAATCTTTCCAGTCACTTATTTGATAAGGAACAGCCGGGCTTGAATAAGGGATACCAAAACTCTTCAGCTTCACTAAATGGCTGCATAGGAAGAGGAAAAACAAAATAAGTCCATACAATCCAAATATAGCAGCACAAAGCATAGCCACAAAGCGAAGAACACGCAACGGAATCCCTGCATTATACTGTGGGAGGGCAAAAGAGGAAATAGCGGTTACTGCCACTACGATTACCATGATAGGACTGACAATTCCTGCTCGTACAGCGGCTTCACCAATAATCAACCCACCAACAATCCCCATCGCCGGACCAATCGGCTTAGGTAAGCGGAGTCCGGCCTCCCGCAAAATTTCAATGGATACTTCCATAATGAGTGCTTCGATAAGCGAAGGAAATGGCACTCCTTCCCTTGTGCTTGTAATAGAAATGGCTAATTTAGTCGGAATTAATCCTGGATGAAAGGAAATAAAGGAAATATACAAGGCAGGTGCCAGTAACGAAACAAGGGCTGCAAAAAAACGTAATAGACGGATAAGCGTGCTAGGAATCCAACGTTCATAATAATCTTCCGGCGATTGCAACAGCATACTGAATGTAACCGGAACGATTAAAGCAAATGGCGTTCCATCCAACAGGATGGCTACCCGCCCCTCCATTAATGCACCAATAACGCGATCAGGTCGCTCCGTGCTTTGCACTTGCGGAAAAAGACTGAGGTAATTATCTTCGATGAGTTGCTCTACATAGCCTGATTCCAGTACATTATCAATGTCAATTTTCTTAATTCTTTTCTTTACCTCTTTCACTAATCCTGGATCAGCTATATCTTTAATGTAAGCAATAATAAGCTCCTTTTTTGCACGCTCTCCTACCTGGAATTTTGTTAATGATAAGTTCTCGTTCTGACCATGACGTCGCAAAAGGGCAGTATTATCGCTTAGCACTTCAGTAAAACCTATCCGCGGACCTCTGACCAACGCTTCTGATACAGGCTCTTCAATGTTTCGTGTTTTTCCTTTCGTTATACCAAGAATCAAAACACCTACGGAACCATCAATTAAAAGCGCAGTCGAACCTGTCAATACTTCTAAAGCCAAATCTTTTGTGTTATGTACTTCTTTTACTTTGCTAATGGATAGGATATGATTTTTAACAAACTCTTTTAAGGTGCTATCTTTGATAAAAATTTGCCTTTTTTCATACTCCTNGATAAAAATTTTCCTTTTTTTATACTCCTGTGGAAAATCTGACATCAGCGATTTTATGATATGCTGATCGATGAGATCGATATCTGATAATCCATCAACAAAAATGAGCGCCGCTCGAATGCTCATCCTTCCTATGTTAAACTCTCGAAAATGAACATCCGAGTTATGGCCGATTTCTTGTCTTACAAGTTCCAAATCGAAAGTGAAATCGCCTGTAAAAGGAGCTGGAGACTCTTGTTTTTTATCACTTTGCTCGGTATATTTTTGTATTTGCCCGCTCTTTGATTTCCACCATCTCATTTTCATCACTCTTCCTCTGATGTACGAACCCATTCAAAAAATCTTGAGATAACATAGGGAACGAAAAATACAATAAAGGCTTGAACAAATACTTTCCAACCTGGAAGATAAGAGACAATTGACCGCCACATTTTGATCATCCTATGAGTAGAATCATTCGATACTCCATTTTAAAAACCGCGAAGTACTTAATCACTATTCATTCATTACTTCATGATCGTGTTCTCCAAAGCACCTCATTTCCTTACTTATCCTTAAAATTACAGGAAATCAAACGCGATATATTTCTCTAATCATGATTTCTCATACACCATTATTGCCTTATATGCGACATGTTAATCTAATGTATTTTTTATAATCACTTCCCAGGTGGTGTTAGGCTATATCTGTACAATATAAAATCCACTAAATCATATTAACGCTTAGCTTATACTGATAAAATTAAACACATATCTATGTAGAGGTATCAAAAGCATTAGATGGCCCTATATGCTAATGCTGCTCTATTTCCGTTACCGCCTTGTCTGTTTCATTGCTTCACCTACACGTTTCTAGGTTGAATGAGTTATCATCTACTCTTTCTTTCTGAACTTTTCGTCCTTTTTATCTTTCCGTGGATACACTATCTTACCATCTAATATGTATACCCGCTGAGCTATTCGCCTTCCTAATGTGATGGTTTATACTCCATCCTTCAATTTGTGATCGCTCTTTAGCCCCCTAGAGAAATTGGACACGATGAGTGTGTTTTGATTACACTTAGGGTAACAGGGGAGGAAGAAATTCGTGAAAAGAAAAAAGTACTCGATCGATTTTAAAAAACAAGTAGTGAAAGAAGCGAAAGAGACCGGTAATCTGGCAGCTGTTGCTCGTCGTCATGAGTTATCGACTACTATGGTGAATCGCTGGAAACGAGAGGTAGAAAGCGGAAAGCATGGAGAGATTGACCTTGCCATCGTACCCTCTTTCGATGGGGAAACTCTTTTGCAGGAAAACGATCAGCTCAAACGGTTACTTGGCGAGCAGGCATTAGAAATCGCTATTTTACATGATTTGATAAAAAAGAAAAACCCTCACTTGCTGAAAAACTTGAAATAGCCGAACGCTATATCCAGCAAGGCTATCCGAAACGATTGGTCTTGCGTTTTGCTCGTATTCCACGCTCAACCTACTACTATCATAAGAAACAGGAAGGGCAACAAGTGGAATCAGTAAAAAGTGAGGGACGTGCCATACCAGGCTATTCTCTAAAGCAGGACGGCACGAAAGTGTCCGATGAACAGGTGAAAGAATGGTTGCTGGAAGGAATCGAAGGTGAGGTCTATGCGTATGGATATCGTAAGCTTACCCTCTTTTTACGGCGTACACACGGACTTTGTATTGACAAGAAAAAAGTGTACCGATTGTGCAAAGAGATGGCTATTCTACGTTCACAGCGCCAAAAACAGACTTTCTATCGGAAAAAGCTTGCCCGAAACTGTATCATTACTGGTTCGAATCAACTGTTTGAAACAGATATCAAATACGGATATATTGCTGGAGAAGACCGTTTTTTCTTCATACAGTCTGTGCTGGATGTCTATGATCGTTCGGTCATTGCCTACCCCTGTGAAGCCAAGGATGCGAGTCGTACGGTACAGCAGGCGCTGTTTAAACGACAATTATTTGAATTAGATGCACGTCCCGTTCTTCGTTCGGATAATGGACCGCAATTTACCGCTCATCATTTTACGCAAGCATGTGAAGCACTCGGGATCGTTCATGAACGTATTTCGCCACGAACACCGAATATGAACGCTCATATTGAAGCTTTTCATCGCATTCTGGAAGATGAATGCCTGGCAAGGTATGAGTTTTTGTCTTATACGGAGGCCTATCAAGTGGTATCAGAATGTATCCGTTTTTACAACGAGCGACGAATCCATTCCAGTATTTGTGATTTAGCGACACAGGAGTTTTATGTGGTTCTAACAGAACGTAAGTTCGCGATTAAGGAAGTGCGAGTATAAGTGAGTAATTTTACAAAACAGGCTGAATAAGGTTGTCTGTGTCCAAACAATGGGGGTTAATCCGCCGTTGCAATGAAGCGGTTTTGGACACTGCTTTCTTTTACAGCCATGTTCTGCAGTGTAACAGGACACGGTGATATCTTAACAGGACTACGAAGTTGGCAAAACAAAAAAACAGAGNGGAGAACCTTCTTTCTATATGGTAAATTTTGCATCGAACTTTGGGCAAGTCTAGTATATAAAACATGTATTCCTCAAATTCAATTTGCACGTTCAATTGTTCGTATTGGGCAAGTTCTGCAAAGCATTAAACTGTAAAATAGAAGATATAATCGAATACAGAAAAGATGAAAATTAATAGATATTAAGATATACAAGCTGAATACAAGAAAAAGAAAAGGTTGCAATGAAGACATTTTGTGAACTGCTCAGAGAAGTTGATAAAGAAAACGTCATCAAATTCATTGTTTCATATAACAATGATGCAAAAAATAATTATGATGAGTTTTCCTCTATGTTCGATGAATTGCTTACTTTGCAACCCGTTGAAAATAAAAACTCAACAACTATTAAGGCTAAATTTATAGAGCAAGATGAACTAGTGACGGTGCATATTAAAATTTGATAACGAAGGGTTTTGTTGCAAGGTTTTTAAAAGTACGCTAAACTTTTTCAAAACAAAGCTAGGAGAATCACAAATGGGATATTTTAAAGGAAAACAATTTAAAAAGGATATTATTTTGGTAGCCGTTGGCTACTATTGTCGTTTTTCTTTAAGCTATCGTGAAGTATCTGAAATCTTAAAAGAGCGTGGTGTTTCGGTTCATCCAACAACCATCATGCGCTGGGTTCATGAATATGGAAATCTTATCTATCAAATTTGGAAGAAGAAAAATAAAAACGTTCAATTATCTTGGAAACTAGATGAAACCTATATAAAAGTCAGAGGGAAATGGTGTTATTTATATCGTGCAATCGATAAAGACGGGCACACATTGAATATTCAACTTCGTAAAAAACGGGATCATCAGGCTGCCTATGCCTTTATGAAAAGATTGGTCAAAACGTTTGGAGAACCTACGGTTCTCACTACAGACAAAGCACCAGCATTACTTTGTGCATTTAACAAATTAAGAGAACAAGGCTTTTATCTAAAAACAACTCATTGTACAATCAAGTATTTGAACAACCCCATTGAACAGGACCCTAGGCATGTGAAGCGATGTTTTTCTAAATCTGCAGGATTTCAAAATCTTCGCCACGCTTCCCGTACCTTAAAAGGAATCGAAACCATTCATGCTATATATAAACAAAACCGCAGTTTACGACCAAACTGCGGTTTTTCAACGTATAATGAATTGCAAAAGTTACTTACAATTGCATGAAATTTAATCGCACCCAACCCACATTTTATCTGTTAAGAAACTTTGCAACAGAACCAAAACTGATCTCACCACTTGTAGTACTGTGGCTGAAGAATCCCATGAGTACGACAAACCTTAGGGATGTTGCCCCCTGGTGCCATCCCCTCTAAAGCAATGTTGATCTTTTCCTCTGTAGACCATTTCCGTCTTGCCATATCGACAACCCCTTTCGTTGTTTTTATTATAACTTATGGGTTGTCTGGTCTTTCATGGGGTCAGTATAGTTGATATAAAATAAATACTCTGTTACAGCTTAGAATAACATTTCTCCTTTTATTTCAAACCAAATATTCTCCAATAGTCCTATAAATAAGACTGCAAAAATAAAGGCAGTTATAGAAAGCAAAATTTTATTTCGCAATCGAACAGTTTTGAAATGTCTATATATCTTAAATATAAGGAAGAAAATTAGTACATGTATAGGTAAAGTTATAGACATTACTATAAAATCAATGTAAGAAAAGGGTTTGCTAATGTATTCATCAGAATAGACATTTGAAACTAAAACGATGATAAATAATAGGAATTGGTAAATAAAGAATTTAAATTGGTTCATAATTAACTCCCTCTATGAATTAAAGTTTTTCTTATGAATACTCATGTATTCTTACAATATCTTGATTTTTATAAACGAAGCTTCAGTTAGACATTTGAAACTTTTTAAAATATTGGAAGTAGGGGATGTAGGCCATCAAAGACCTACGGCCTTTTTTGAAAAATATAGTTGCACATTGGATCTCCACAGGACTCATGGTGGTATACCCTCCCATGTCTCTCAGGATCATATGTCCCTACTTTCCTTCGTTCAACCTGTCCATGAGGTGGAGGCCAGAGATGCTCCTTTTCAGGGTCAATGCCCGCATGGAAAAAATAATTCCGGCTTCTCCGTGCTTCGTTTTTATCAAGATATAAGATAAGAATCAACACAATAAAAAATAGACAATAGAATCATTTACGCAGCGAGATGTTGTACTTGATTACATAAAGATGTATCTTTCATCATCTTTTCCATGTCATAAACGACTTGTTTACGTGCCAGCACAAATATAATCCGAAGCAGACGGCAACACAGGGCAACTAATGACTGTTGCTTGCAAAGTGGATTCTGTTGTCGGGTCGTATAATATATGTGTAGCGCCTTAAAAGCTGAGTTTTTAGCGACCAACGGTCGAATCACTTTATACAAAAGCGCACGCAGCTTTGGCCTCCCTCGCTTGGAAATCCGGATTTTTCCTTGATGTTTGCCTGAACGATTTTCTTTCAGGTTCAGGCCAGCCAGCTTTTGAATCTGACGAGGATGCTGATACCGAGATAAGTCTCCCACCTCTGCGAAAAAGCCCGCTAATGTGGCGATTCTCATGCCAGGAATGGTGAAAATGTATTCAACACCGGGAATGTTTGTAAGCACGTCTTCAATTTCCTTCATCACTTGTTCAAATTGTTGCTGCTTTAACTCATACGTTGCAAGCAATGTTTGTAGTTCAAGTCAAGCCATGTTTATCCCTTCACATAATCCTACTGAATGCTTCGCCTGTTCTACTAACTCCATGGCACGCTTCGGGCGTAACCCTCTTTTGATCTTTTTCTGCCATGTAGTCAGAATCTGGGTCGCACCTGCCTCGATAATGTCTTGAGGCAGTGGAAAGTGATTCAATGTCTCAAGAGCCGCCTTGCCTTCCCAACTTGTGAATACCTGTAAGAACTCAGGAAAATAACGATCCAGCCAGTTATGCACTTTCGCCTGGATGCGCTGAATCCTGCAAGAGATGTGGTCTCGTATTTTTACAGCCTCCCGTAACTCAGCATAGTCACCGATCGGAGATAAGGTACAGAGTACCGTCCATCTTTGACGAGTTGCGCAATCACGACACATCGAATATTACAGGAGGTACTTTTTGTTTTCAAACAGCATTTGTTCTTTCTAAACAGGAATGCTCCTTATATCTTTTAGAGATTTCACTAGATGTCCCATCTTCAATCATGGATACTCTTGTTGTGGTAGGAGTGAGTTCTGATTTTCTAAGGTCACGCGGCTCTTTAGTCACACCAGGCGACAAGACAATATTATTGTTAGTGTTCTTCTTGACTGAAACATTAATTGTAAATGGATCGTTAACACCTTCTAACGTAAGTTTCATAGTTAAATTGAATTGATCGGGGAAGGCTGGATCACCGAGTCCTAAATTGGACAAGTCAGAAAACCTAAGTATAGCGGAATCCTTATCCGTACCAGGGCCCCAACCAATACTAATTTGACGCGCAAATGATTCAGGTAAATGATTAATAGGCTTCCCGTTCATAAACAGATGGACACGTTGGATTGTACCTTTTGTGCCTTCAGGTTCCGAGATAACCTCACCGTTTGTATTCACATAACTTCCATTAAGATAGCTTGTTAAGCCCAATGCTTTTCGGTGAATCACTATAGAGACACGCGTCCCGTCATACATCACCTGGGGTACACTTATCGTAATACCATCCTGTGTATCGCTCTGATTTGCTTCTGTTATTAAATCTTTGTCATGAGTAGTTCGCAGGCCGAGATCTTCCGCCAGCTTGAAGACGTTACTCACCAACGGAATATTTTCTAACGATTCGGCCATTGCTGGTGAAACAAAGCCAATTCCGATAATACCGGCTACTAGTGCCGCTGCTGTAGATACAATCACCAACGTTTTTTTCATATGTTTATTTTTGCTGCTTCTTCTATTTTTCTCTTCGAGTCGATTCATAATTTTATCGCTGAAGCTATCTACCGGCATCTCCATGTTTTGAATGATGTGCCGAATGTGCATCAAATCCTGAGAGTCAGTTTGATTTGGCAATTTCTCCACTTGTCATCCCCCCTTTGCGCATTTTTTTCTGGTATAGTTTTTTACGAAGCCGTTCATATTTCTTGCGCAGCGTTGCCGGTTTGCAATCCATAATCTTTAAGATAGTTGAGGTATTAGCTGTTTGAATCATAACATAATGTAAAGTTAGGCCTAGGATGGAACCTTGAATCCTCATTTGTTCGTATACTATGTTTAAAATGAGGGAGCTACTTTTGTGGAAAGAAGAGCTTAGCGAGTATACAGTAATGTATATGATAAAGGACTATCTGCCATTGTTATATGAAGCTATACAGCAGGATGGTGAGCAATTAATAAGAATACTTCTTAGCTTGGACACGCTCTTGGAGAAAAATGGGTGAAGGAGGATCTTTGATAGCTCTTGAGTGTTTTTTTGTGTAGCTTGAAACAGAAGTGGAAAATAATCTTTAATTTATGTATATCGCTTTATACTTGCTCAGTTCTCTGGAGTAATTGGCACATTTGAAATATGGTAGAAGAACACAGTAAAATCGTAATGAGTTGGCCATACAGATGGCACTCCAATCATTCCTGTTTTACCTTTTTACACTGATGAATGCAAAAGAATGATTTCCACGTTTTAAATAGGATTTCAATGTATTTCATAAAAAATTAATCGGAGATTGAATAAGCAGTACAAAAGTTTCTTCTATTTTATGAGCTCTTATCCTGAATGTGTTTTAAAACGTATCGATTGTATATAGTAAGAGATCAGACAAGATTTACATAGTATTTTCATAAAATTTCATTTATCGATTTGTAATAATGAGGCAATTGATGGTAATGTATCAATCCCATAATGCAAAGCAATCAATATCCATATACTTCTAAATCTTCTCCATAAACATCCCAATATGATTCCTATAACAAAAACTGGAAGAATGGTTCCCGTTAGAATCGAATAGATATCACCAGCAGATCCCTCTACTCCACTTGCAAGCAGATAACGGGAGGGAAAATGAAATGAAGCGAACAAGAGGGAAGATAAAAAAATACCGAAGATGCTTCCAAATACTTTTTCTAATCGAGTCTGAAGGATATATCTATAAAATATTTCTTCAGGAACAGCCGCTTGCACAAGCGGTAAAAGCAGACCAACAGTGAATTTGATCCATATTATAATACCACCATTTGCAATAGCTCTGTTAATCTCTGCTAAATAACTGCTATTTAGAAGGATTCCAAAAAAATAACAACTAGCCATAGCTGTACAAGTTTTCCAGTTTGATTTAATTTTAAAAATATAAGAAATTTTGTGCCCGAGTTTGCTATAAATAAATAAAGGAATAAAAAGAAGAAAAATGATTTTAATAAAAACAACATACCATACATCTTCAGTAAAATTTCTGGCTCCTAAAATTGGCATAGGAAAATGCATTATCGCTACAGAAAATATTGCAACAATAAAAATATATAATAAAGAATATATTGTAAAGATGCCTAATTCATTTATTGATTTCTTACTGTTCATTGATTGTTATTATCCCCTTAATCTCTCACCTCTATAGGTGTTATACTGATCTAAATTCTTTTCAAAAGAAACAATAGGAAGTCTTTCAACAAAAGCAAATCCCCTCATCTCTCCTACCGAAAGCTCATATGCTTTATCTCCATACTCCATAGCTTGATAACTTTTATAGCTCAATTCACTTTATTTTTATCGAGCGTACAATGAAAAAGGCTACTGTTCCTAATAGTAAAATAAAGACTACTGGTAGCTCCCAAGCACCCAATAAGCTTTTATTTCCCATTGCAACTTGGACATTATCCAAGCTGCTAAATGAAAACATTAATAACAATTCATTTTTTATAAAGTTAATCGTTAACATAGAATTTTTATAAAGGCTTTCTATATTGCTTTCTGTAAGACCTGAGTAGTTGTGCAAATGAGGATTTTTCTCTAAAAAATACATTCCTATCCAAAGAACAAACCCAATTAATAAAGGTACAAAAATAAACCATTTATTACTCCAATCATCAGGTTCGCCTAATGCATTATAATGACTTGGAACTAAATCAGGGAAAGACGACCAATTCATCAAGATATAAGACAGTGAAATAGCACAGATAAGTAATGTAAATAAATTAAAATATCTTCCGATTTTCGGTGTTTGAAGTTTTAGCTTTACTTTCTGCATAATTCTCCCTCTCTATTTTATCATCAACTAAAATACGAAGAAAAAAACTTTTCTATTGTATCAACTATATATTTTTGTTGTTCTAATTTTAATTCAGGAAACATTGGTAGAGATAATACCTCTTTTGCTGCTTTTTCTGAATTCAGGAAGTCTCCTTCTGTATAACCCAGTTCTTGGAATGCGGGCTGAAGATGCAACGGTACGGGGTAATAGACCATTGTTGAAACTCCATTTTTCTGTAGGAATCTTTGAAGCTCATCTCTCTTCTCTACTCGAATTGTATATTGATGAAAAACGTGGTAGTTACCTTCTACCTCTGTGGGGGTTACAATAAAATTCGATAGCTTTTCATTTAATAATTTGGTATATGCAGTTGCTTTTTCCCTGCGCAACATGTTCCATCTTGCAAGATGTTGTAATTTAATGTTTAATACGGCCGCTTGTAGCTCGTCTAACCGACTATTATATCCTAAGACTTGGTGATAATATTTTGGTTTACTACCATGTACTCGGATAATTCTCATCTTTTCGGCAATCTTAGAATCTTTTGTTACAATCATGCCACCATCACCATAAGCGCCTAGATTCTTGGTTGGAAAGAAACTAAAGCACGTTGTATGACCTAATTCTCCAACTTTTTTCCCTTTATATTCGGCACCGATTGCTTGTGCTGCATCATCTACTACATATAAATCATATTTTCTAGCAATTTCTAAGATTGGATTCATATCAGTTGCCTGTCCATAAAGATGAACAGGGATAATTGCCCTCGTATTTTTAGTTATGGCTTGTTCAATTTTTGTAGGGTCAATATTAAAAGTTACTGGATCGATATCAACAAAAACTGGTTTAGCACCAGCCCTTACAATAGCACCAGCCGTTGCAAAGAACGTAAATGGAGTTGTGATGACTTCATCTCCAGGCTTTACACCACAAGCTTGTAAAGAAATATGCAATGCATCACTTCCATTAGCAACACCCACTCCAAACAAAGCATTAGAAAGAGAGGCTACATCTTGTTCTAACCTCTTTACATGGTCCCCCAATATAAATGTTGAGGATAGCAATACTGCATCTAAAGAATTTATAATTTCATATCTTAACGATTGGTATTGTTCTGAAAGGTCTAACATGGGTATTTTCATATATAGATTCTCCTTATTCATAACGCCTTCATTTATAGTATTATAAATTATTGCATTTCGTCTTTTTCCATTAGCTAACATCTCTAATACAAAGGAAATGGACTAGTCAGAGAAGATACTCGGTCCCTCACTTCCGCTACTTTTCCCGTTACGCCAAGTGAATGTAAGTCTAGCAGGAGCAAGTGATTATCTGTTCCACTGAATACAATGTCTACGCCCTCTGACTGTAATGTCTTCGCCAGTCGCTTAGCGCCTGTAATAATGGCCTGGACATATGTTTTGAACTCTTCAGTAAGTGCTTCACCAAGTGATACGGTTTTTGCGGCAATCACGTGCATAAGAAGTCCACCTTAAAGACCTGGAAAAATTGCTTTATTAAGCTTTTGACCGTACTCTTTTCCAGTTTCCTCCTTACACAAAATCATGCCACCACAAGATCCACGAAGGGTTTTATAGGTTGTTGTGGTTACAAAATGAGCATATGGAAGTGGATTTCGATGCAGATCTGCCGCTATAAGACCGGCAATACGAGCAATTTCCGCCATAAAGAACGCACCCACTTCGTCGGCGCTCTCACGGAATTTCTTGAAATCAATCTCGCATGGGTAAGCACTCGCCCCAGCGATAACAAGTTTTTTATTTTCTTAATTTGAAGAATATTATTTTAATTTATACACTGATTATCCTCACGAACTTTGTACTGAATGAATTTATATTGCACACCGTTGAAATTCACTGGGCTTACATGTGACAGATTCATACCCAAGATCGTATCCCTAGGTTTTACAGCGGCAAAGTACATGGCCATATTCGCTTGAATCCCTGAATGAAATTACACATTGCATGTTCGGCGCCGGACAAGTGTCCCATTCGCTTCCTCAATCAGGACGGGGATGTTGTAATAACGGGCAATATTAACTATTACCTTCAAATTGGTACATATACCCAAATAAGTTAGATTGAACATAAGCGCGGTCTCAGCATCCGGATACCGCTTGATGACCTTCTTTATCAAGCAATCGGAAATGCCATCATTCCATTCTCCAGTAATAAAGATAGACTTGGAGCCGCCGGCCAAGATGATTACAGATTGCATGGCACGATGGTTTTATTGTCCAGTCCGCATATCTACATATCATCACGCCCTCGACACTTGTCTTTTGTACGGCAAACAACGCTTTACAGCCTAGTATATACTATACTAGGTTCAAACTTACATATTCGATCAAAGCGGTAAATAACGGCGTGCGATGACGATCCATTATGAAATTCAATTATCTTCATATAATGGTTCCGTGCATCGAATTCAGTATAAATCGACAAAAATGATTGTTCAATATAATAATTATTATTATAATAATAGTTATTTCCTATGATATTGATTTGTGAAAAGAGGGAGTGCTACATCATCAAGTTAAAATTTTGTAACTCCCTAGAATGAAATCGTATGTATTTTTCGAAGCCACTTAGATACTTGTATATAGTTAGGTGGTTATAAAGGAGTAAATAAAATGTCCCACTGCCCTTAAATGGGTGGTAGGGCTTATTTGAACATGCCTAAAATTTATATTGGAAAGTAAAAATGATCAGGTTTCCCGATTCTCAACTTTTCCTTTCCACTAGCTTGATGGCGATGTGACGAGACCTCTAATACAATAAGAAAAACCGAAACCTCTCCTTTATTAAAATAAGATATTTCGGTTCATCTTTTTTATAAACGGTACAACTTTATTATAAACAGTTAAACTTTATTTTAAATCTACATGAGAATGGCATGGCNTGTCTGTGTGCTGTCGGCCGTCTCTTCCGCAATTTTGACTACAGATTGTACCGAATGGGTCATCTGATTCGACCCGGCAGCAATTTGTTGGACGGCGGCTGAGACTTCAGTCATCTGCCTGTTCAAGGATTCGATCGCTTCACTAATCTGATGGAATGAAGTTTCCGCTTCCCGGGCACTCTCCACACTCCGTTCGCTCGCCGTCGTGCTACCGGCCATACTTTCGGCTACCTGCGCAATCTCAGATTGGATGTTTTCGATGACATGTTGGATTTTGCCCGCGGCTGTACCGGCTTCCTCGGCGAGTTTTCTTACCTCATCAGCTACTACCGCAAATCCCCGCCCCTGTTCTCCGGCCCTTGCAGCCTCAATTGCGGCGTTAAGCGCCAGTAAGTTGGTCTGACCTGCGATTCCCTGAATAAATTCAACGATGTGTCCGATTTTCTCGGAATGTGTACCGAGGTTATGCACCATTTCCGCAGAACGTTCTACATTCTCGCGGACAGAGCGGATGCTATACACGGTACTATCGATAACTTTTTGTCCTTCACCTGCAAGTGATGATGCCTCATGGGCCGAGTCCGATACCTGTCCAGGCGATAATTTTTTCAGCCAGTAATATAGCCGATGAACCGGTAGGTTCTGTTTTTGACACCAGGCAACCTTTGATAGTCCACTGTTTTTATAGTCTTGAATATAAGCTTCCCATTCTTTCTTTAATAGGTGTTTTTCCATAAAAAAACCTCCACATGTAGTATGTAAGGAGATTATCTCATGGGTTATTTACAAGTGGCAGGTGTGGAATATTTGACGCTTACCATCATGTCGTATTCAAATGCGAAAATTATCGAGTTTACAGAGGAAGGGGCAAAAGAAACTTCGCTGGAAGAAACCAATCATTATCGTATCATGAAACAATTTTTTGAGGATAAAGACAGATTGTTGCATCATTTATTAAATCTATAATCTTCTCAATCATCTATTGTTATGACATTCAACCTGTTATTTTCTAAGTTTGCTTTTTAGTGTTTCTTACAGGCTGAATCTCTATTCAACACATAGTAAAATATTTCCATACCTATTCTACTCGTTTTTTCCTTTGCCTAACAAAGTAAACAGTTCTAGTTATCAAGCAAAGGATAATTGCCATTTTGATGCTCTCAAGATACAAAAAACTCTTCATTAAAGCCATTAAAAAATTTAATATCATCTACTCCCACTCTTCAAAAGATAAATTAGTAGGTTCATCTAAAAGGTCAGCAGAAAAATCAATGTTGGTTGTTGGTGTTTGTTTATCAACTTCCTCAAATTTAAGTTCATCAATCCATACTTGCCCATTTCCCGAAAGTAAAACACCAAAGGCAATGACTGCACTGTTTTTTGGTACATCTAAAACAATGTGATAATGATTCCACTCTGTATTTCCTACAATGGGGCGGTCACTCATATTATCAAATTGCAGTATATCATGAAATGCATCATCGACTCGCATCCAAAATCCACAGAATCCATCAACATCTTTGGATTTTAAAAATCCAGAGAGCTTTAACCTTTTGCCCAGATACTTCTCAGCTTTAAATCCCTGCATCATCGTTGCAAATTCGCCTTGGGATTGGACGGTAAAAGATTTTAGAAATCCAGATGCCCTCCCCTTATGAAAGTTTTCTCTATCAATTCCCATCTGATAATTAAACGGATGACTACCACTTAACTTCCATCCTTTTAATAACTGTTCATTTTTCAACACGATTTCCTCCCTTTGTAAAGTTAATTTGCCTATAATTTTACGGTATTGCCCTGGCGGTAAATGGTAATATTTCTTAAATGAACGAGTAAATGATTCCTGCGTTTCAAAGCGATAATAGAAAGCAATATCTATTATCTTTTCATCCGTATAAAGTAACATGTTAGCTGAATTGGCAATTCTTCGATATCGAATATATTCAGATACAGTTACACCAACCTCTTTTTGAAAAATACGATGATAGTGATACTTTGAAAATCTAGCAAACTGAGCAATACTTTCTAAGGATAGTTCTTCATGTAAGTTTTTCTCTATATACTCAATCGTCTTTTGTATGATGGGACTGTAACTCATTCTCTGAACCTCCTTACAAAAAGGATAACAAAAAAGGCAAGAGCTTTTTTGACTTATATTGCTTTGTTTTACTTACTAGACTTGCCCAAAATTTGATGCAAAGTTTACCATGTAGAAAGAACCGAAGGCTCCCCTAGGTAGCTTGTAACTGATTTTTTATCAAATCCGGCTGCGTTCCTGCCTTTGCTTCATAGTAAACAAATTCGATCCGACTCTCTGTCTTTTTGTTTTACCAACTTCATAGTCCTGTTAAGATATCACCGTGTCCTGTTACACTACAGAACATGGCTGTAAAAGAAAGCAGTGTCAAAACCGCTTCATTGCAACGGTACTACGTATTTGATAACCGTTAAAGGAAAAGTTGCTTTTCATGGTACGAAAATAAGTCTCAATCGCCCAACGTTTACTGTAGTACGTTAGAATTTGCTCATTAGATAAGGAAACGTCTGTACTTAAGAATGCTCGCATAGTTTGGAGAGTCATTGGCTGGGTCGCATCCCAACACAGTAGTACCACAGCATTTTCAATGAAATTTAGCTTGCCTTCATAACGATAGACGTGATAAGAAGCGTGACCGACGGTCACAAGGTCGGTATCTTCTTTATGGATGTGCGAGGCAAATTCCTTTATTGACTGCCGAATACCATATGGATAAATAATACGATTGGTTTTTATACCGCTAATGACGTGAAATCCAGATAAAGCGCAGGTTTCGAGTACAGATTGAGCAGGATACCATGTATCCATAAGAACATAAGTAGAAAAAGAACTTTTTGGCACCATAGAAAGCAGTTCACATGCAATATCAATTTTGCTGTTTTGCTCTGATTCGTATCGGCTAAACGCATAAGGGAATGCTTTTTCACCACATCGAATGAACTCCTGAACGACTGCATGCCCCCATACTGACTTACCTTCGGTATGGGAATAGTGAAAATCTGTTCCTTGCATAGAGGACAATGCCTGTGACGAGGGCTTTGTCTTTCTACAGACCGTATCATCGATAATAACAAAAATCGGCTCTTGTGTATGTTTCACTTCCCTCTTGATGCTCTCCCATGATTGTTGCTGAATTATACGCATCAAATGCTGCTCATTCCACTTTCCATGAGTAAGAAAATGGCTCAGTGTCCGTCGGTCTTGTGAATAGCAGCTTTCACGATGGATATCGGTTAACGTTCCAGAAAAACCTCTGGTCATCACCCCATCGAGAAAATGAACCCTATGGTTCATTACCGGCTTAGAAAAATAAAGTGGGAAACGCCAGGTACGTAAAATATTGTTGATTTCCTGTTGATGTGCTACCCTATACGTAAGAGGCATATAAGTCTTCTCCTTTGCGTAAAAGTGGTTGGTGGTACTTCTATTTTTACACAGGGTGAAGAGATATGTCTCTTTTCTATTCAATTGCAAATTTGTGTAAGTGTTTTTGGGCAACTACAATTAATAAGAATATGATTATAAAAATTTCCTTCTTGATTCAAACAATCGTTTTAATTCCTTCTAAACCCAGGTCTGTAAATCCCCCCTTCTGCTTGCCTTGTTCAGAAGGGGGGATTTTTTGCAATTCCACTTCATCTAACAAGGCATTAGCCGTTTCTTTAGGTAAAATAGGGGAATAAAATAAACAAAAGGTATCCTCCTTTGAATTTCCCTTCTGTGGTGGAGGGCATGATTTGCCAGGTTCCATCGTTCTTCTTTTTTTATTTTATAGACCCCTCTTTTTCCCGGGTTAAAAGAGGGTTTTTCTTTTAAAAGTTAGAAGATCGAAAACTCTTTGGAGTCATCGCTCATCATCGATATCAAAGTACAAAGGAATTCATCTCGAAACATAAATTTCTATTCCAAATTGAAGAAGACTGTTATCTTGCTCGAGTGAGCAGAAATTGTTCTATAGCACAACCGATCGTTTCGAGACAGATTACCGATTTATTACATACACTTGCCCTTGGTGTCATGGACGCTGGTACTGCTCCTAATAACCACTTGATAAATAATAAAAGCCTGACACTTGGATTACGTAGAATGCAGTGTCAGGCTTTTTCATCTTTTTTTATTTCTTATCGAGCATCGTTAGTAGAAGTACAATCGCCTCTGCTCGTGTCGTAGAAACATTGGGTGCAAATACATTGTTTCCCCTTCCTTGAATCAATCCTTTATTGGCTACGGCTGCTACGTCCTCTTGCGCCCATGCTGGAATTGCTTTGCTATCTGAGAAAGAGGATTGGAGCCCTTTATCTGGTTTCAATTTTAGGATTCGGGCCAGGATACTTACCATCTCCGCACGTGTAATTTCCTGATTGGGTCGAAAGCTTCCGTCAGGGTAGCCGCTAATCAATCCATTTGCAACAGCGACAGCTACATCCGATTGGCCCCAAGCTGGAATTTCTCCCTTATCTGTAAAGTTGAGCCTTGCACCCTCCCCCTGTAAATGAAGAGCACGAACGAGGAAAGAAATCCACTGCAGGCGTGTAACCGGCTCATTCGGTCGGAATGTGCCATCCGGATACCCAGTAACGATTCCTCTTCGTATCGCTTCGCTGATTCGTTCCTGTGCCCAGTGACCTGTAACATCAGACGGTACGATTATAGGTTTCTGTGTTTCTTCTATTGGTGGCTTCGGTGCTTCGGGTTCTTTCACAGGTTGAGTTGTTGTATCAGACCGATCTCGGCCGCTGCCTCTACTACCGCCTCCCCCACCGCCACTGCTAGGGGCTGTAGCACGCGTTACGTTCAAAATATACGTTTTCGCTTCTCCATTTGGAGCTGTAACTACAATGTTGATAGATGTCGTTCCTACGTTTAATGAAATGGAATCTGAGGTAGTTACTTTCCCATTAATCGCAATCCTTGCATCCGGGTCTGCTCCTTCTGCTGTCAGATTGATCGATGATATTGAATGGCCTACATTCAGTTGATACTGCGCTGTTTCAGAAGAAAAAGCCGGTGTTAACGTGCCATGATTGACGGTTAGATTCCGTAGGTGTGCATTACCTGATTTTTCTCTTTCTACGGTCACTGTATAGGTTTTCTTTCCACCATCCTGAGCGGTTACAACAATAGGAATTACCATGGTATCTGTGTCGAGCGTGATGGTATCCTCTGTGGTTACTTTTCCATTCATAGATACCCTTGCTTCGCGATCGGCTGGATTTGCTGTCAGTGTAACCGCTGAAACCGAACGTGCGACATGTACCGTATAAGCATTTATATCTGGAGAAAATATCGGTTTCAATGTTCCTGGGCTTACTTGTAAGGTTTGCAAATTAGCATTGTTGGAACCTGCACGCATTACGGTAATCGTGTACGTTTTTTTCGTGACACCGTCTGGTGCTGTAATCGTGACCTTAAAAATATTTTCCCCTACTTGTAGAGGGTTTGCTTCTTCTATATTTACCATAGCTCCAGGATCCTCTGGAATGACAGTAATAGTATCCTCAGTTGTATGGTGAGGAACGTTGACGGTGTAATCCGTATGTGCTGATGTAAAGGCCGGCGTCAGATCGCCAACCGACGATGCGATACTACTTGCATTTGCATTGGTTGAGGCGCCTCGTGTTATCACTATACTGTATGTCTTCGTGTTACCATTCTGCGCTGTGACCACGATAGTAATCGTGTTTGAACCCGTATTTAAAGGAATGGAAGCAGAACCCGAAGTCACTGGTACTCCATTCACTACTACCGTTGCCGTAGAATCAGCCACCGTTGGTGTGACGGTTACACTACTTACCGAGTTGTCTACACTTGCTGTATAGGTAGTAGTACCAGATGCAAAAACTGGTGCTAACGTACCTTGGCTAAGCGTTAGATTGCTTAAATCTGCATTATTGGATACTGAAGAAATAGCATGATGAACAAGGTTTCCTGTTGCATCATTGTACATCCCAAATCCGCCCTCATATCTAGACCAAAACACACCAAATTCTCTTACATAATCTGAATCAACAACACCCCAATCCTTAGAAACTATGCCATCATTCTTATATTCTCTTGCTTTATAAAACCAACGTCCTGATCCATCAGTGAATGTATCAGCAACTAAAAAGCCTCCATTTTTCAAACCGACAAGAACCGGGTACCCATCTAATGCTGAGGTATCACCCGAGATACTTGTAACAGATCCTGTATCAGAAATAATTCTTACTTCATAATTTGGAGATTCATCCCTATTGTATAGAATAGCAAAACTACCGTTTGATAAGGCTACTCCTTGTTTTTTGTCATTTCCAGTAACCGAGATAGGGAAAGAAGCCTTTTTTTGAGTACCATCGTTATGGTATAAGGTTCCTTCAGACTTTTGTGCAACCAGAAATGTCCCGTTTTTATTAGCAATTATCGTATGTGGTGATTGGCTAGATTCTATCGTAGTAATAGGATCAGAAGTGAACGACTTTGATGAAATATTGAAAATGCGAAGTAAATAATTAAAGGCTTCTCCTTGCCAAACAAATGCAATGTTCCCATTAGATAATTCAGCAACATCGGTATCTCCATTATACGTTGCCGTTACATTATTGATATCAACAGGGCCGACAAGTACGTCACCATTTCCATCTAGGATAATAAATTGGTTTGGATTTCCCGTCTTTCTATCCGTTCCGCCTGAGGTACCTTCCCATGTAATTAGCGTTTTTTCACCTGCAAGGGCAAATGCTTTCATGTAAAAGAAGTTCGCTGATCGTTTCCCCATATAAGAAGGAGTATTAATTTGAGAAAAGAAAGTAGGGGTACCATGTGGATCTACTATTTTATAATACCAATTCTTTGTGTCCTGTTCTTTGTATAGAATTCCTGTTTTCCCGCCACTTAGTCCAACAACACTAATTCCGTTATAGAGCGGAGCGGCATTAACATTCGAAGGGTTGTCGATAACTTTTGTTTTTGTTGGCGAATCAATAACAGCGCTAGCATAAGTTGTACTTATCATAGAGGGTAGTAACAAGGAGCCGACTAACCATATGGATAGAAACATAGATATGAGTTTGAAGCCTTTATGTTTGTACAATACTTTCCCCCCTTTTAAAATAAAGCAAAAAATAGTAGTTTCTTTTTTAAGTTATTTTTCTTTACACAAGAGCATTTTTAATAAAATGGCACCGTCTTATTGTTTTTCTTTTCATTAAAATTTTACTTTTCGAAACAGGACTTGTAAATCATAAATATAATTCATGACTCACAATCCCGCCTGATTCTTTATGCCTACTAGGTTGTTAAGGTGTTATACAATTAAGATGGTTTATTATGGGTAGAAAATTTTATTTCGTAATGTCTTTTATCAGTATTTTCTTACATAAGATGTTGAAATCTCATATAAGAAAAGGATGATGTGTATTTTTAGGAATAGTTTTCTTAACTTGATGGGCATGGGGGAAATTCATAATGACAATAAATTTGGTTGCAAATAGGTGAAAGCTAATGAAACGAATATCTTCCTTTTTACTCATTACAATGATGATAAGCCTTTTCCCACTCTCAGCATTTGCTGAGAAAGAGATTTATATTAATCTTTGGCACAGAACACTGGAACTAAAAGAGAATGGGAAAACTGTTGGCTGACAACAATGTTCTTTACTCGAAAATAGCTCCAAAATAGAAAACACCGTTTAAACTTCAAACGGTGTTACAAAAATAAACTTTACTAATGCAAACATAAAACATATTTTTTAAGCATTTTCGTGACAAAAAAATTCTTTACTGTATCACATACAAATAATTCTCTTCTTTAATTATCGATTCCCGTTAGCACAATAAGAAAAAAGAGGTTACCGCAACAGCATCTCCTTTCTTGAACTCTTGCACCCTTTGGTTTGAGTACATACTTTCACAATCTCTTCCACAATTACAATTTAACAACTACCAATCGCTAAAAATGGTAGTTGTTAAATCTTACTCAATACAAAAAGACGCATTCTTTTTAAATGAAAGCGTCCGATTGCTGAATATTTAATAATTTTTATTTCTTTATGATTCTTCAACTAAGAAACCCTTATTATTTATGAAATCTTTCTACCTGAATGAAAAGGCTGTGCTCCGTTCAATGACTAAAGGAAACCTATTTGATTCGTATTACTGGTTTATCTCTTTTAAATTCGATGATTTCTCTTTAGAATTTGAACCGGAAGCTATCAAAGAAGCAACAATAGCGATCGCAACCCAAAATGCCCCAATCCAAGTAATGGAAGCCAGTGATACTTTCTCTACAAAAATACCTCCTATTCCTGCACCTACAGCCATAGCTAATTGCATCATTGACTGATTAATACCAAGCAATACACCCGATAATTCTGGTTCGATTGTAGCTAAGTGATATTGTTGCGTCGGGCCTGTAGACCATGCCGCAAACGACCACAATATTAGAATAAACAACACTCCGAAATATGAGTGGGTTACGAGTGATAACAAAATCAGCGTGATAATATGTAAGGCCATTCCACCAATCAGTGTAAAGGACACTCCCCATCGATCGGTACTATATCCCCCAAACTTCGATCCAACTAAACTAGCTATTCCAAATATAAGCAAAACTCCACTTAGCAACTTGTCGCTTATCCCTGAAATAGTAAGGAGGTATGGTGACAGATAGGTATAAGCAATGGAATATCCCCCGAGCCAAAAAAAAGTGATAGATAAACCAACCGCGACTTTTCGTTTCCTCAAAAGAGAAAGCTGTTGAAGTAGAGGTACGGGCTTATCTCCTTTAGTATGTGGAAGAGCAAGGAATATAACCATCATTGCCACTAATCCCAATAGAGCAATCCCACCAAAAACAGATTTCCAGCCGAATGCTTCTGCTGTCATTCTTCCAAGGGGAACACCAATAATGAGAGAAGCAGTAAATCCCATGACTACAGTAGCGATTGCACTACCTTGCTTACCTTCCGATGCGATCTTGGCAGCAATCGTTAATGCCGTTACAACAACCATTCCTGCTCCCAATGCCATAATTACTCGTGCAACAATAAACCACCCATAACCAGGAAGGACAAATGCCAAGATATTTCCTATAACAAACAAACTGAGAGAATAAATCATTAATCTACGTCTATCCATACTTGCTGTCAACGCCATGAGAATTGGTGTGAAAATAGCATATACAAGTGAAAAAATCGTAATTAGCTGGCCCGCAGCAGCTAAGGTTATCCCAAGTGTATCAGCTATATTATCCAAAATACCGGAGATTATGTACTCTGAGGTCCCTACTAAAAAGCTGGTAACGGCTAAAATGTAAATTTTCCAAGTGTTAGACATAATAATTCACTCCTTAATCATCTTACGCATTCACATATCCCAAAATAACGATATGATCACTTTAAAAATATACATATCGTAATATGTCGATATGTATGCCATAAAAATAAAAAATTCTAAATGTTTATTTTGTTATGAAGGAATGAAACTGAACTCTCTAAAATAAATTCAGTTTCATTCTCATATCTCATTTTTGAATAAGTCAGCAATTTTTTTAATAGCCTCTTCGTCCCTTTTATAGTACGTATACTTTCCTATTCGTTCTGTTTTAATAAGCCCAGCTCGTAAAAGTATGGTGAGATATTGGGAAGCAGTTGATTGCGTCATCTTCAATTTCTCTGTTATTTGACTAACACATACCCCTGTTGTGTTCATATCAATCCCTTCGTGGGGTATAAAATGACGATCAGGCTCCTTCAGCCATTGCAAAATTTGTAACCTTGATTCATTTGATAAGGCTTTGAAGATTTCAATTGGTTCCATATGAATAATTATATCGTGATATTCCGATGTGTCAATATGTTTGATTTTGATAGATGTTCTCCATATAATTCGAGTATTCCCCCCCTGCCCGTTAGTCATAATGAACGAAACGGCCCCACTTCGCTTACCGTAGATTGCACTTGGCAACAATGGTAGTGTTCACCTCTACCAAAACCAAATGTAGAGCTACAAACGAAAGGAGCCGATTAGTATGAAGGATGTACAAAAATTTGTGGGTTTAGACGTATCAAAAGAAATGATTTCAGTTGGCGTGGCGGAGGCAGGACGTGGAGAGCCTCGCTTTCATGGAAATATTCCCAATCAACCAGAAGCGATTCGTAAACTAATGAGAAAGCTGGGTAACCCTGAAGATTTACATGTTTGCTATGAAGCTGGATCGACTGGTTATGGAATCGTAAGATTCCTTTTATCTATGGGTATCGATTGTATTGTAGTGGCCCCTACTCTTATCCCCCGTCGAGCTGGGGATCGTGTGAAAACCGATCGCAGAGATTCCCTTAGGTTAGCTCAGCTTCTTCGAGCTGGAGAACTAACGGCTGTATGGACTCCTGATGAAGATCACGAAGCGTTACGTGATTTGATTCGTGCACGGCATGATATAAGAGAAGACTTACAACGAGCCCGTCAGAGATTGAATCATTTCCTGCTTCGGCATGATATACGTCCGGCTCAAGAAACACGGAATTGGTCCGTCAAACATCGGGACTGGCTCAATACCCTTACGTTTGAAAAGTCATCCTTACGGATTGTATTTCAAGAGTATCTTCATACCATTCACGAAGTAGAAGAGCGAATGAAGCGAATCGAAGCCCAAATTCACGAGGAAGCGATGCAGAGTGAACACGCCCCGGTGATTCAGGCCTTACAAACCTTACGGGGTGTAGCCGAAGTCACAGCCGTCACGTTAGTGGCGGAGATTGGACAGTTTTCTCGGTTTATAAATCCAAGGCAATTGATATCCTATGCAGGTCTGGTTCCAAAGGAATATTCCAGCCGATCAAGTCGTTGGCAAGGTTCCATTACGAAAATCGGAAATGTCCAGATTCGTCGTGCCTTAGTGGAGTGTGCCTGGGCCTAACGTCATCGTCCATCCTTGAAAGGAGAACTTCTGAAACGGCAAGAAGGACAAGATCCTGAAGCACAGCGGATTGCTTGGAAAGCCCAACATCGTCTTCATAAAAAGTATCATCGAATTACTTCCCGTGGCAGAGGTGGTAAACACGCCGCCGTCGCGGTCGCTCGAGAATTGATTAGGTTTATTTGGGCTATTGGATGTGCCATAGAGAAGAAAAAACTCGAAGAGTTTAACGCTGCTTAATCGTCTACGTAATCAACAATCCCTTATCTTTTAAACTAAAAAGAGAGATTTTGAAGGTTTGGCTCGAAGGCAAAGCCCCGGTAAGGAGAACCCTCATGTTCAACTATGCACTAGGTGTTTCACTACCGAACGTGCGCCGTTAGTCCGAGGCAGCTCCGTGACGGATAGGATTGAAATGCGGTATCCAACCCGCGCATATCAGACTGTTAACCACCGTCAGCGTCCTTTGCCTTCGTGCCAAGATTTTAAGATTTCCTTCCTTCAACTTTTAAAAGTATATTCTTTCTCGGCTATTCGTTTGTCAAGGGAAAGAGCGCCCTTGACAAACACAGCGCGAAAGAATGACGGGTCTGTAAGTTGAGCAACGGATAACTATGTCCATAAATAAAGCAAAAACCTAATTAAAAACCCTTTAGTTGTGGTAGTGTGCACCCCTTAGAATTCATCGGTTAAACCAAGGAGTTTTTCCAATGTCTATTCTAAGGGGTGCACACTACTTTAAAATAATGGAAGGATAGTGTTTTTTAAGCTGTAAATATGTAAGTTTCAATAGAGAATCTTTATATTTTCAAAAGAGGAAAAAATTAAAAAGCACCCTGTATATATAAGGTGCTTGCAATTTTTTGCACTCCTCTGTTCGTTTTTTGTCCTACTTTCTGTAAATCGTATCATTGATACTTTTCGCTAATGTTCGTAATTCTCCAGCCAGAGGTTGTTTTAGATAGTGTAATTGTTTGTGAATGATTCCCTTTTAACTCATCATAAATGTACTCAGAAAGGTACATTGTGTTTTTATTACTAGAATATGTGACTTTTGTATTTGCATCTAAACTTAATTGAATGAATAACACAGCATCACATGCACAAAGTGTCCATCCTTCAGGCTGTTTATCAAAACTAGCATTCAGAAACTTTGTTAAGTACGAGGTAGCAACATAAGGAAACAGCTTTTGTGCCTCAGAATACGTCACTATTTTACCAAATGGAATTTTATTAATTGCATCATCTGTTTGCCTTACCATATCAAATGCTTGTTGCGGAGATAAAACATCTATTTTTGCTATATAAGAGCTCATAACATATCCGGTTATGTTGCCATAACGAATTTTATACCATCCTCTTTGAAAACCAATTATATCTACTATCGCCCCTTTAGAAACCTTCCCGATAACCTTATACTGATTACCTGCACCCGCCCTGACATTTAATGTGGTATTCTTTGTGTTAACATACCCTTGCTGAACATGGGCCGCAGAAATATTGTCGGGGGCACCACTGAAAAGCAAACTTGTAATAATAAAAATAGAAGACAATACTCTAATGAACGCTCTCACTTAAAAACCTCCTTATATCACGTAAAAAGTTGTTATCTAATATGCCTTCAATTTCTTCATCCTTGTATCCGCGTTTAATTAACTCTTTTGATGACCTTTGACAACATCAAATGAGTTTCGTTCAAATTTTCCGAAATCACCAGATGGAATGTATTTCAGGAGCATATCACATAAATCTAAACCGATTCCAACGTGATTAACCCCAACTACTTTAACCATATGATCCAGATGATTGATTAAATGCTCTAAGTTAGGTTTTTCATCACTTTCGGTGACAAGAATTTTTCCTAGTCGAATCTTCTGTCTATTATACATGAGGATTTTGGTAAAAATACCCACCTTTAAGACATATATTTTCACGCTTGTTAATTATCCATTTTTATGAATTATCCTCCTGTATAAATCCTGATAATGTTTCATGAATGTCTGGATAACAAATTCCCATTCTACAGAAAGCTGTGCCTCAATGAACTGATGGGTAAAGCTGATAAAACTTACGTTTTTAATGAAGTGATGTTGGCTACCTTCTTCATAGAGTGTTTTCAATAATATATAGGCAAGAAGCGCAGCATACAGCTGATTAAATACCACATTTTCTGTTGTACCGAACAATGTGGGGACATTGAGGTGTTGTTTTATCCAGTGGAAAAAGACTTGTCGGGTAAAGGACTGGCGCGGTATTACTTTTCGTCCGTTTCCAGCCCCTCCCCATAAGAACTGCTCGTGAGGTTTTCCCTCAAGCAGCTCACCCCGTAAACTTCATCAAAAGGGTTATGAGACCTATCAAATAGCGGATACTTTCATCGGTATCTCTCTACACTTTTGAGGGGATAGACTTTCCAATCCCAGTAGAGCCCCAACACGTTATAGAGGTACTTATTACTCCATCTCCGCCATCCGATGCTACGCTTTCGTATCCGTTTCCTTCTCGTTAGTAACGTGCGGATTTTCATCTCCGTATAGTCACGTACTTCACTAAATGCTCGGCTAGCGTTTCCAACCCGGAAGTAGTTCACCCACCCAGCCAATACGGCATTGATTTGTTTCACCAAATCTTTTGCCGGTTTTGCTCCTCCGTTTTGAATCAATTCGCGGATTCGCGCTTTGACCGCTATGCGGGCTTTTTTCTTGGGCGTCATAAGAATAAAGGTTCCCGTTCTACTTCGGTTCGGTACTCGCCTCAAATCAAACCCCAGAAAGGAGAAAGATTCACCTTTTAAGACATTGACCATCCGGGTTTTCTCCAGATTGAGTTCAACCCCCAAGGGCTCCAGCTGTTCCCGCAGCCGTTGTAGTGCCAATTCAGCCCATCCGCGTTTGCTGGAGTGCCCGCTCACAGTGATTACCATATCGTCGGCAAACCGATGATAATTTACCGCCTCATAGTTGCCTTCCGCCGTTTTGCGTCGAATGGCATCGAATGTCCAATCCACTTCATTCAGGTAGATATTTGCGGCTAGTGGGGAAAACGGTCCCCCTTGTGGAACACCGATTTTTCCTGTTGCCTTGATTATCTGTTTTACAAGATGCATGACCTGTGGGTCTTGGACACGTTTTGCGATTTTCTCCAGTAGTATGCTGTGCCGTATCATATCAAAGTAGCGTGACAAATCAACATCAATTACCGTGGTCATACGTCGCAGTACACTGCGCCGTACTTCTGCCAGTGCCTGATGAGGGGAGCGTTTTGGTCGAAATCCATACGAATTGGGACAGAAGTCGGCCTCAAAGATTGCTTCTAAAATGAGTTTCAGCGCTCCTTGTACAACGCGATCTCGAATGCTCGGTATTTGTAATGTTCGCATTTTACCGTTCGCCTTCGGGATATTTACTTTGCGATTGGCTTGCGGTTGGTATGTCCCGGCTTGCAGTTCTGCTTGAATGTTTTCCAGAAACGGGATGACTCCCTCTCGTTCCACATCAGCGAAGCTTTGTCCGTCGATACCCGGGGCACCACCGTTTTTCTTCGCATGTTGGTAGGCTTCGTGAAGGGTTGTCATCTTTGTGATGTGGGTGAATAATCCCCAAAAACGATGTGTAGGTTCAGACTTCGTCCTTTGGTAGATTCGCCGCCTTAGTTCCTGCAAATGGATGGGTGTTTTTGTCATCGCACCCTTGCCTCCTTTGGTCGTACGAAATGTTTACAGGTTCGGACCCTTCCCTCCCCGCGCGTTTTGCTGCACGCGGCTCCCCAGTACTACGATCCGTTCCGCCACCCTGACACCTGCTTATCCCACTTCCCGATCACGGTTATAGGGACGGCCTCCTCGATGAGATTTCTTCATCGGGTGTCGAGGGCTTCTCCAGTTTCCACAACATCTTTCGCTCCATGTCGCCGCTGATACCCCGCCGGTGAGAACTGCCGTATCAGACTCATTTCAGTCAGTTCTTGTTGCTTTCGCACGTTATCGACCGTCTCAGCCACCGGGCTTGCGTGTAACGAGGCTACATCTGCGTTCACTGTACGTTACAACCTGGAGTTTTGCCCACGCTCCTTACGAACGTGATGTCAGAGGGCTCCACCGTCTCGCTTTTCGCTCCACGATGCCTCTCAGGCTACGGGAGTGGAGTCTTTTCTCCCGGTCGGACTTTCACCGACTAGATGTTGTGTCCTTAGCTGGACACGCCAATAGCCCAGCGGGCCTGATACATGGAAGCTATCTTTTCAGCATCTATGTCATAAATATTTGTAACGACACGCATCATTTTCCCTTCGATGTCAGTGAATTCTACGACGCGTTAACGGGATTCAGAACGCGCTTGCGGCGTACCAAGTTGACAAGTAAAATCTCCTGTAATATTGGAGTCTGCCGAACTCCATCGCCGTAATGACTTTTTTCTATATAGTGCTACATTCGTCTTCAGCCGGATGACAAAGGGCTGTTTCGTTTCTGCTTTTACAAAAGTATCAATGCGCTTGATTTGAAAATAAGCACGGTCAGCCACCAGAATAAATCCCGAGTCAAGAAATTCTTTCATCGATGGGACTATCATGGTGTAATCCCGTCGTTTCTCTCACTTTACATGGCATCTTCGATGCTTCTAAAAGGGCAACATGAAGTTTAATACCGGACCGTTTTCCATGATAAAGAGCCCGAGGAAGCCGAGATTCTCCCACCGTAATGGTAGTAGAATCGGTGAGTAATAACTCTTTGATAAGGAAACGCAGCAATAGAGAAACAGAAAGCTTGCGAGCGGTATCTTTGTAACCTTGGGCTTGTAAAATCTCTTGGATGTCCTCTTCGGTAACGAGATGTTCCAACACATGAAGAAGTGTGATAAACTTTTTCATAGGGGGTCGTCTCTTTTCGTAGAGATTTGTATGTGGTGTACAAACTCTTTTCCCGAAAAAGGTGCCTCTTTTTCATTTTTCAGCTTACTTTTTTTGGTTAATCAACACTCGTGATCCAATTTATCAGTTTATGGTAAGTGGAGTTTAGTTGAAAATGTTGGACATAATATTCATTGCGAATCCCCAGAAACGGTGATTGAGGCTATAAAATCATTGATTTTTCAACATAAAAAACAATCCTACCTTGGGTTTTAGTAGGATCGGTAGGTCTACTCTTCAAATCGCATGTTGGATAGGGGGGCAAAATGTCTTAATGAAAAAGAGAGGAAAAAATATTCTTCCTTCTCTTATTCATTGTATTTAATTTTGTATGTTCCGTTAGTCAGCATACTTACTATTACCGGTTTGAGCCCCCAGAGAAGTTGCTTCCACCCCAACTAGAACCTCCAGAAGAGAAAAGCTATTCTTTCTCTCATCATTGTAGCGAGAAGGAATAGTTAATCACTAATGAATATAAGTAGACATTTACAGAGAATTTACAACCTCTGAAATTCCTTTTTTTCCAATTTTCTTTAAAGGATTTATAACAGATACGACAGTTACAAACAGGGTGATTGTCAGGATCAGAAGGATTTGCACAAATGGAAATTTCCAAATTATATCATACGGTGAAAGCAAATAAGTAATCAATACTTTTTGCAGGGTAATACCGAGAATACAGCCTGTGAGACAACCTATCAGGGTGTAGGTTGCTGCTTCGGTCAACACCATTTTGTGGAGTTGAGCACTAGACATGCCGATTGCCCTCATTACCCCAAAGTATCTAGTTTTCGAAATAACACTTGTATTCATCGTATTGATGATATTCAATATACTGATTAAGGCAATAACCGCTACGAAACCGTATATAAAGACCGCCATCGTAAAAAAGGTTTGATCCATCTCCGCATTTTTTTGACGTGCATCCAGGAATGATATGGAGGAATTTAACATCCTTTTTATTTCATTTACAGTTTGTTCCTGGTTTTTGTCAGCAAGCTGGATGTCTATTATCTTAAATTTGGATTCACCAGTCCACTCGGTAAATAGTTTTTCTGTTGTGATAAATGTAGCTAAATTCAGCTTGGAGTCGCTAAAAGGAACCGAACGTAACAGACCTATTACCGTTAATTGTTTTGTTCCAACAGCGGTTTCAATGTAAATCTTGTCGCCTAATTGTAAATTTGTCGTTTTTGTTGATTGATGATTTCTTACATGATTCACAACAACGATAACTCCATTTTGTGCATTCATTTTATCTTCGGAAAGCTCTCCGGCGATCAAATCTTGTTTAGCCCAGTTGAATTGGTTTTTATCATAAGAGATGAGCCAAGAGCTTTCGAGTGGAACGAATAAACCATTGTCCTTCACTTTAATATGTTGCATACTTTCTTTATAGTTACTGATTAGTCTCGTTGCATCAAAGGTAGCATTCACATACCCAAACATTCGGCCATAAACTTTTTTAACGCCTTCAATGTTCGACAGTTTTGTATACAGATCGTCTTCCATACCTTGCTTGGATGTGAGGGAAATATCAGGTGTATATGGCTTGGTGGTTTTTAGGCCAGTGTGCATAAAATCAATAAAAACTTGAAAACCTAAAAACATGATGATGCTCATGGCAATTGAGGACGCCATCAAAATTAGAGTTTTCTTTTTGACAACAGCATTATTGATACCCATTGCAATCTCTGCACGGAATATTTTTGTTAATAAGCTACGCTTTTTATTTTTTGTATTTTTCATCTCATTATTACCCGTCATTGCATTTACGGGAGAAATCTGCGCCGCTTTTTTTGCAGGTAATAAAGAAGCTATATAAACTGTTAAAAAACCGATGATAATGCCCGCCCCTATGCCTGTCATGCTGAGCGAAAACAAGGGGATCTCCTTGAAAAGCTGATGGTTATAAAACTTCAATATACCAGAACAGATATAAGTAATAAGCATACCTGCAAGTACCCCAATGGGAATGGCTTTCAATGCTATTATAAGACCTTCACGCCTCACCAACTTTTTGGTCTGAGACTGTGATGCGCCAATACACCTTAAAAGCCCAAATTGCCGTACCCTGTCCATCACTGAAATATTGAACATATTATAGATCATAATCACGCCAGCCACGAGGACGATACAAAACAAGACGGCTCCTGTAGCATACAGCCCTATAATTGAGTTACTTGTGCCTTGTCCCATTACAGCCAATAAACGATTATTAAGTCCGATTCTCTCATCGGAAATATTTAAGGTGCTCTTTATATCTTTCTCTGCTTGAATAATGTTTACTTTCTCCTTGAACTCCACCAGAAAGAGGATGTCTAATGGTTTAGTCACCCTTGCGTTGGCTTCATCGATAGATAATAACACACCAGGTTTTCCTGATGCCTTTGTATTGCTTAGGTCATTATATATGCCGCTAACTACATATTCTCTTTCGATATTGTTCGGAAAAGAGAGCTTGACCGTATCATTTATCTTTACATCTAGGTAAGTATTTTCTGTTGCCCATCGCTCAATCATGATCTCATCCGGTTTTGTCGGAAATTTCCCTTCACTCACTTTTAGATTCATATTTGCGGCAAAGTCTTTATCAATGGCCCCAAACCAGCTCTTGATACCGTTTACCTTTCCATCTCCAACATCGATCCATCTTCCGGAATGCTTTACATCAATTCGACTGCTGATGGCTTTCCTTTCTTTATCAGAGGCATCTTTAAGAACAAGATGATAATTTCCAACATCATGGATCACCTGTATTTTTTCAAACTTCAAAAAAACATCAAGCATGGAAAAAATGCCGGTAATCAGAGCAACTGAGAGTGCAACGCTTGCAATGGTCAATCTTGTTTTCTTTTTATGTGCCGAAAAATATTTAGAGACAAGGGAAAGATAGCTTTTCATTGTCTGGAACCTCCAAGCTCAGTCACAATGCCATCTTCCACATTCAACACTCTATCTGCAAAGGAAGCAAAACTGGGATTATGTGTAATCATAATCAGTGTCTGATTGTACCGTTCAACAGACATTTTCATCAAATTGATGACTTCTCGGCTATTTTTAGTATCGAGATTTCCTGTAGGCTCATCCGCTAAAATGATTGCAGGCTTGGTTACAAGGGATCGTCCAATGGCCACACGCTGTTGTTGACCTCCCGATAGTTGATTGGGGAGATGATGTTTTCTATCCGTCAACCCGAGTATATGAAGCAACTCATCGATATACAGCTTGTCCGACTTTTTATAATCGAGCAGTAGCGGTAGCATCATATTTTCTTCCACATTCAATTCGGGAATCAAGTTGAATGCCTGAAAAACAAAACCGATGTTGCGTCTGCGGAATACAGACAGTTCCTTCTCTTGCATTGTATAGATATCCCTGCCATCTATATACACCTTGCCTGATGTAGGGGTATCCAGTGCTCCGAGTAGATTGAGAAGCGTACTTTTACCCGAACCTGACGGCCCAACGATAGCCACGAATTCACCTTTGGAAACAGAAAAGGATGCATTTTTTATGGCTTCCACCTTTGTTTCTTCTTTTCCGTATGTTTTCAAAAGTTCAACCGCTTTAAGTATTTCCATTTTTCTACCCCGCTTCTATTATTCTAAAGGTTTATTTAAGAACAAACCCAGAATAACATCCAGACCTTACTCTGCTATGAATTTTAGCTTACAGTTTTGTAAGCTTGGGAAGGTGAATGGTAAATCGTGTGCCTTTCCCGATTGCGCTCTCGACTGAAATAAAACCGCCATGCATTTCAATAATCGTTTTGGCTAAGGTTAGTCCTATGCCTGTACCTTGCTTATCTTGAGAAAATCGACTACGATAAAAAGGTTTGAAGACATGGTTTAGATCATCAGGGTGAATGCCTTCCCCGTCATCATAGACAGCTATTTTTACCATCAACGGAGTTTCCTCAAGATGAACCTCGATGCAATTTCTTGCTGTGGTATGCTCTACAGCATTTTTTATCAAATTACTCACAGCCTCAAGCAGCCATTCCTTGTCGCACCAATAGGATACTACTCCGTCAGTTCTCATTTCAAAGTTCTTTTGTTCATAAATCAATCTCGTTTCAAAGCTTGCAGTTGCCTGCTTTATCAGATCATTCAATACACACTCACTTTTGTGAAGCTCAATAATCCCAGCATCCAATTTTGCTAGCTTTAAGAGATTGGTTATTAAGGTTTGCATGCGCTCAAGCTCGCCTTCGCTTTTTTTCAAAAAACTTTCGATTACTTCATTATCTAAATGCTCCCCCCTCATAATCTCGTTGTAGATTGCCAGTGCTGATAAGGGCGTTTTCAACTGGTGAGACACATTTGTTAAAGTCTCCTTGAGAAATAACCGGTTGTGTTTTTCCTTTTCAATATGCGTATGTAAGGATGCTGTCACTGTATTAATAGATGCAGCTAGTTTGGACAAACTTCCTTCCTCGTTGTCATCAAGCCTTGTTGAAATAGATCCATTCATGATTTCATAGACTTCTTTCTGATATCGGTCTATTTTTTTGTAATGCTTTTTCAAAAACGTAAAGGCTACTATAAAAAGGAAAATGCTCATCCCGGTCGAGACGATAAAATTCATGATAACATTCGTTTGGTATACCGAATTCACAACAGGGATGAATCGCATTTGCAGACTATCTTTATATCCAGATGTTTCAAGTAAGGCTTTACCTGCTTCAAGCTCATTTTTCGTTTTATCAGCTGTGAATACTAATGGAAGCTCTGCAGCTAAATGTGGATAGTTATTGTTTAGATATCCTGCAAGCTCATAATCATGCTTGAGCATTTCATGCTTTAACTGAACTGTGTTCATATATACAAGGATTTGCGTGAGTATAGCACCGGCTAATAAGACAAGCATCCATTGCATAAAAAATCTTTTCGCATCCTTATTAATCAATAAATCCATAACAAGCCCCTTATCTGACGTTCCATTTATATCCCATCCCTCTAATTGTTGTTAAAAAAGATGGCTGCTTTGAATGATCTTCTATTTTGTCGCGCAGTCTGCTAATATAGACGGCTAAAGTATTGTCATCGATAAAGTTTTCGTGACCATCCCATAATTTTTGCATAATCTGCTCTTTTGATAATACCAGATTCGGATTTTGCATAAATAAACACAGAAGCTTGTATTCTGTTGCAGTAAGCTCCAGTTCAGTTCCATTTTTCAGAACCCTGCCTTCTAAAAGCTTTACTGTAATCCCATTTGCACTTAATTCCGCGACCTGCTCATTTGCAAAACCTAAACGTCTCCATGTCGCATTCATTCGGGATATAAGCTCATTCAATTTCAAGGGCTTTGTCATATAGTCATCTCCGCCTATATCCAGTCCCATAACAACATTTGTTTCTTCGTCGGAAGCCGTGAGGAAAATAATCGGAACATTGGATGTCTGTCTAACTATTTTACATAGATCAAAGCCACTGCCGTCGGGAAGCATTAAATCAAGCAGTATCAGATGAAACTCGTATTGACGAAAGTAAGCCTTTGCTTCCTTTACCGTCCTTGAAATTGTTACATCAAACCCTTGTTTGGACAGAAAAAATTTCAATCCTTCGATCAAACTTAAATCATCTTCTACTAATAGTATTTTTCTCATCTGCGCTCCTCCATCCATCATATTTTATCAAATGTCAAATTACTTCTTGTATTTGTAATTTTAAAGATAGTAGTTGGTAGCCTTCTTTTTCAAATCTACACCCTACTGTTTGATAAGAAGGCATATCTTGTGATCATACATTCCCTATATCGTTTTTTACAAAAATTTACACAATGTACCTTGCCATCCGATTGTATGTTTTATAATCTAATGAATTCTCTTTTAAATTATTTTATTTAAAAAGTAATAAAGATGATTTTCCCTTACTTGTTCAATTGATTCTTGCCAAATATGGCATGTAATGATTCGTTGCTGTTTTTTAGAATTGGTACATTGTGAGAGTAAGGGAAAATCCTGACATTGCTTAGGGTCTGACTTATAATGGCGATATCCATTTCGATCGGTTGTACTATAGAGCAATTTCGGCCCGCTAAGGCTTATTTGAGCATGCCTAAAATTTCGATTGGCTACTTGAAGTTCATGAAAAACAGCCTGATTTTATTTTGGACGCCACTTTATTTTCGTTAACTTGATGGGCATGAAAGCTCACCCCCAAAACGATAAAATAAGCTTCTTTGTTACAAAAAGCCCAAAAATTTCGTTCTGGGGGTGCAATAAAATTTTAACTTGATAGGTATGCGTAGAGACACCCCATTTTTGAAAACGGGGTGTCTGCACTTAAAATTTTGACCTCCCAGATTCGCTTGTATGGGCTTTTAGAGGCAAGGGGAGATATTTTTGTCCCCCTAAAATCGTTAAAATTGGTTTGAGATTTTTCGAAAGAGATTTTCTCAACAGTCTCAAGCGTCCATTATTAGATAGACGCTTGTTTTTATATAAAGAATCACAGGCACGAAGAAAATCATTGACAGAAATGAATGTGCCGCTTAATGTATTAAGTGTACTATATTTAGTAATACAGTTAATACATACAAAATTAAGGAGAGGAGGCGAGAAATTGATTAAAATAGTTAAGAAATAGATAAGAAGCAGTTAAAACCGCCTTCTTATAATGTAACCATGAGCTAACTGAAAGAGGATGTCTCAAAAATGAGTGTAATCATAAAAACCACAAATCTAACAAAGATGTATGGAAATCAAAAATCAATAGATCATCTTAATATGACTGTGAATCAAGGAGAAATTTTAAGGAGAATCGGATCAACTGTCTAGTATTCAGAGTTTTATGAAAATATGACAGCCAGAGAAAACTTATTAATCAACGCAAAGCTCATGGATGTTTATAAGAAAAATGCGATTGAAGAAGCACTCGGGATCGCTGGACTGCAACACGAAACCAAAAAGCTGGTTGGCCAATATTCCATGGGCATGAAGCAAAGTTTCCTGTTTAGAGTGTACAACAATAACCCCGACTTCCCGTAGGGTAGGGAAATCGGGGTTTCATTTTACAGTATTCTGAAAAATAGGAGGAATTTAAGAATGGTGTTTTCCCAGTTCAATATTGATGCCTTTCGTTTGATTAATGATTTAGGTAAACAGTACTCTTACCTAAATCCAGTTATAGTCTTTTTAGCGGAATATATGTTGTATTTTTTATGTTTGAGTATTGTTGTCTATTGGTTTACTCGAACCAACAAAAACAGAATGATGGTCATTCAGGCGGTGATCGCCTTTATTCTTGCTGAAATCCTCGGGAAAATGGCTGGTCAATTTCATTCCCATTATCAACCGTTTGCGGTGCTGCCACATGTCAATCAACTTATCGAACATGATATAGACAATTCGTTTCCGAGTGACCATACGATCCTGTTTTTTTCAGTTTGCATTTCATTCTGGCTTGTGCGCAAAAAGGGGGAGTGGCTATGGCTTATGCTTCCATTATGTGTAGCTATCTCCCGTATATGGGTAGGTGTTCATTATCCTATCGATGTTATTACAGGGGCTCTTTTAGGGGTGATTTCAGCCTTATTTGTGTACTGGTTGGTACCAAAACTCTCTTCTATAAAGCAACTACTTGCCCTTTATGAAAAGATGGAACAACAGGTTCTACCTTCAAAAGACAAGTCGAAAAACTTTTGAATATGTAACATGTTTCTACATTTAACGTAGTAAAACTGAAAAAGAAAAGCGGTAGTAAGTATTCCGTGACAGCCATTGTCAGGGAAGTCATTATATGCTGTTTTTAAAAGAACCTAAACTAATTGTTGATTTGTAATCATGTTTTTGCACCTTCCAATTTAATTTAGCGCACGCTCTTTTTTTATTATAGGATCGAATCAATCTCATAACCTAAAATGAACCTCTGTCAATAGATTGGACACAATGAATCGAGAGAATCACGCTGTTTTTCGGTACGTACGTTCGCATTGGTTGGGCGTGACATATCCGATGGAAGAGTGGATTCGCTTTCCATTGTAAAAACATGCAATGTACTCGAAAATACGCTTCTTTGCCTCAGCTCGTGTTGAAAAGGTTTCGAGATACACAAGTTCTTTCTTCAGTATACTGTGAAAAGATTCGATGCAGGCGTTGTCATAACCGTTTCCCTTGCGGCTCATGCTACCCTTCATGCCATACTTCTTGAGGCGTTCCTGATACTCGTGTGAGGCATATTGGCTGCCCCGGTCAGAATGATGCAGGACTTCGTCCTGCGGCCGTTGACGGCGATAGGCCTGATCTAGCGCCTCCAATACAAGTTCTTTCGTCATCCGTTTATCCATGTGCCAACCGACAATCTTTCGTGTATACAGGTCCATGATGCTCGCTAGATATAGCCAGCCCTCTTTGCTAGGAATGTATGTAATGTCTGCCATCCACACCTGATTGGGTGCCTGGGCGCTAAACTTCTGAGCGAGTACGTTATCGTAAACCGGTAGGTTGTGCCTGGAGTTGGTCGTGGCCTTGTACTTCTTGACGGTACGGGATTTCAAGCCAAGCTCTTTCATGATACGGGCCACCGTTTTCTCTGACACCTGAACGCCCTGCTGCCGTAGGATTAGAGTAACCTTCGGGCTTCCATAGAGACGGCGTGACTCTAAGAAGACACGACGAATCTGCACCTCCAGCCTGTTTCGGCGCTTGCTTCGCTCACTTTCCTTGCGTATAGTCCATGCATAGTATCCGCTTCTGGAAACGTTGAGGACAGCGCACATCTTCGCGACACGGAGTTTGAAGCACTCATCCGAATGGACGGCAGTGGCAAGCTGTGCACTGCTGACATCACACAGCTGGAACGAGAATGGCAGGCAATCTCGGAACAATCCGGAACGTTGCGTATTTGGCGAGATAACGTAGTGCTTACGGTGTCTGCCGATTATTATGATCAATACCTGCTGGAGAAGTTGGACGAACTGAAGGCGTCCATCGACGATAACGGCTTTCTACGCTCTGCCCGTTTGATTGGAGTGGCGATTGCTTATTGCGAGCAGTATATCGGAGCTTCCTATTTTGAATACCGACTGAGAGAGTTGATCTACGATGGTATTCTAGAAATTAAGGGTATTCCTACGGCGATGAGATTTTATAGTATCAAACGCAAACGGCGCACTGAAAGCGAACTTTCGGTCTGCATCGATGAGCCATCCTCATAGAACAGTAAGAATAAAAAATACACCACAAAATGAATACTTACTCGTAATACCAAACGATAGAAAGAACTCTATAATGAACAAACGAGTGTAGAACGTACCTTTGCCCGGTTAAAAGAACAACTATATCGTCGCATCCAAGCGTTCCACTAACGTATCTGTTAGTGGAACTTCATTTTTCTGTTTCGTGAGAATGCATTTTTGTATGGATGGACAAACTCTATTACTTCATACATACGGTGAACGTAATAAAAATTATGAAGAAGGAAATGCTTTTCTTTAATTTCATGGATGCTACAGTTTTTTTCTTAATATGGTACTATCCTTTTATGGATTCTAACTATTCGGCACAACATTCCTTACAAGAGACGTTGAATACCATGGCTCTTTTCAAATCTTTGTCTTCCTGCATCGCGATCTTCTCCAAGATTTCCGTAATATGTTCATCCTTCAAAGCTTGGTCATCGCCAAGCTTATACGGCCATTCTTAGAACGAAATCATTATCGCCTTTTCTTGTTGTTTCTTCCGCCGTATTCACTAGAGTTGAATCCGATTGAAAAAGTATGGGCATGAATAGGGAGGGCATGGTGTTAAAACATTAGCTCAGTTCTATATAAGTAATAAAATCACGATTTTACTCAATTTACAGGAAATATACGGAAATTTCTAAGGTGAAATAGATTGGTTTTTATTGTAAAATAGTTAGTAGGGAGGGGATGAATATGTTTATGAAAGTTTGGAAAGAGAGAAAACAACCTTTTTTGGCATTCGATATTTTGTTTTCAGTTATAACTGTTGTTATGGCAATTATGGTTATGATTAATCCAGCGTCAAGTTTAAATATGGCATGTATGCTTTTTTCGTTAGGGCTAGTTTTTGTAACCAAAGCAATTGAGATGATTGTTACAAAGAAACGGGAATATTTTGTTTTAACTGTAATATCTTCAGTATTTATCATGGTTTCAGCAAGTCTAAGTTTATGGAATGTATTTCACTAACGGGTAGCATTCCTGTAATAAAGAAATTTAAGGTTTGATAGAAAAAGAGCCCTCTTGGTAATATACAAATTGTCCTGCGTTCTTCCATATCATAAATGGATGACTTTGTGGACAATGTTTACTGTTTCCTATTGATTTGTCGCTTTGAAGACAATATATAATCAACCTGTTCATGATGTAAAATCTGTTGCTTTATATGGAGGCAGTATTTATTTAATATTTGGAATACCACTATATATTGGTCTTTTTGATGTCCTTAAATCAAAAGTGCCTCCATCATATTCTGGTGTTATTTATATAGGTTGTATTATTTTAAGTGGAGTTCTACTAACTTTACTTGTTGTTTTATTAGGTGGCGGAAAAGTACAACAATTGATAAGTTCGGAAAGTAGTTTGTTTGGGATTTTATATATCGTATCAGGTGTTGTCTTTGGCTCCATATGCTTATCAGAAAGGAAAATATATAAAGTCTAATGTCTAATAACATCTGTTCTATTAACAAGTTTTCTTAAGAATCATTAAGAAGGCTTGTTTTATTTTTTATTTGGAAATTAAACGAATTTAAAAAGGATGAATTATTCATGCGGGGACTTAATTTATCGATTTTATCATTAGGCTTATTTATTTTATATGGCGCTCTTTTTGTTGGAGGGATTATTACTAATTTTTTAATGTTATATATATGCATCTTGCTACCATTTTTTGCTTTTGTATTTGCAGCCAAAGAAGAAAAAAGTAATTTGAAAACGGCTATCACTGTAATAAGTGGCTTTGTTTTAATTGCTGTTTTACTTTTACTTTATCTTATTATTTTTCAAACAGGTTAAAATTGTTTTCAATAGGTAGACAGCTGAAATCAACTCATACAAGCAAATTGCTGGTAACGCTATATTTGAAATAGGAAGAAGGTTGAAATACGTTAAGGAAAACGACCTAGCTCATAGTGAATTCGGAAGATGGCTAGAATCAGTAGATATAGATACATATGATGCTTCTAAATTTATTCGTGTATACGAAGAATTTGCAGAATTGGGCGCGTGCCCAAATTTAGGTTAGAAGAAGTTATTTGCCATTATACCGTTACCTAAAGAGGTAGACCGTCATGAATTCATTTCAACAACACACACAATTCCGTCTATAGGCGAATCTAAGACTATAGATGAGATGACAGTACGTGAATTACATGAAGTAAAAAAACGTGCGGGGCAACTTCATGTCATTTCAATGTCTCGTTTCCAATAGTGAGCCATAAACACTTTAACCTCAAAGCTTCTAGCAATTTTAGTTTCTCGTGTCAAAAAAACCTGTCCCAGTTGAAGATAGTAAATAAATACACGAAAAAACAATTCCATTTCTAACACAAAAAAACATATGTAAAGAAGGAACACATGACATCTTCTTTATATATATTTCGGGAGCTTGTTAACTAGCCTAAGATTATTTTAAAAGTTATTTTTCTAAGTACATTGTGTAAAAAAAACACCTGCATCATTCTGATCATAATTTTTATTTAAAAACAAATATCCGATCGAGTCACTAAGGCTAAATATATCATGAAATCCTTCAGGAAAATCACCGCCATAAATTTGTAAGCAAAATTGATAATCATCCAAGCCCATGTTTTCTATTTGTAGCAGAGATGGTTTATTACCAATCAACGAACCACAGTAAATCTCTATATCATCCAAATCCTCTTCATCTACTTCTTCTAAATCTAAATTCAATTCATTCCCCAAAATGAACTCTTGTGCTGGTATTAGGAAATCTGATTCATTTCGAATATCACCTACTTCGTGTAATAAAATTCTTGTAAATCCTTTTTTAATGTTTTTTAACTCTTCTTTATCTCCATGAAAAGTGATTAAATCTAAAAAGTAATCATCTTTTTTATACGTTGTAAAAACGGATAGCACATGTTCTTTTGGTAAGTTTAAATTTAGGGTTTTATTAAGAAAATCCGTTGGCAAACATATTACAAGTGTTAATTTATCTCCATTTGGATTTAATGGCCAATCAATATTTTCAGGCAAGAAACTATATCCACCAAGTCGAGGTACATTTGATTCATTTTCAACATCTTTAAAAATAATTTCTACTGACATATTTTTGACACCATCCTTATTTTCTACATTCCATAGGTGCAGCAAGAAACGCCTGCAGAATCGCTTCACGACAATATCCTGGTGCTCCTTGTGGGGTACGACTTTTCAACTTTCTTGCATATGGACGTAAGTCCAAAGAAGAAAAAAAGAGTTCTAACCGCTCTTTTAATTCAAGTTTTAGCCATTCTTCAAAGAAAAATAGGGTTTCTTGTAGAATATACACAGTAGACTTCTTCTTCGTTAGTGGAATGGGCTTGGTTATCTGTATTCTTCTACAAGTTGGGGTGAAGTCCTTTTTTGTGACTAAAAAAGCCTTGCGGCTCTAAGGACGAAAATTATGCAAAACGCTCATACTATAAATGATTAAACTTTATTATAAAATTCAACCTTAAATCTGCTGAAAAGGAATCCATTTTAATCAATCTTTTTTTAAAATGGATTTTTTTATTTTGACATAATGTGATGATTCGATAGGGACTTTTGCTCAAACTTTATTTCAAAGCTACAGTATTCATTTCCCCAAGTCCTTTAAAATGCCAAAATAATAAGTTGTTACAATATTATTCAGATTTTAAATAACTTTAGTAGCCTCCTGTCTATTTGAATGACAGAAGGCTCCTGTGTTTTTAAGCTAAAACTAAATAACTTTATTATCATTACACATTAAAGGTAGCTTGTCTTCTTAACTTGATGATGAGCTAAGCGCCCTTTCACAAAGGGCCATTGAAGAATGTATATGTATGATTCTTCCATACTTTTTTTACTGATCTGGGTTTGGAATGATGAATGACACTGTTGTACCTTCGCCTAGTTTGCTATGGATGGACAGGCCTTTACCGTACATTTGCGTCAGACGTCGATTCGTATTAGACAGTCCAATGCCACTTTTGTCTCTCATCCTCAGATCTAATATTTGCTGAACCTTTTCTTGCTCCATACCTTGGCCGTCGTCCCTTACTTCAAAAAGTGTGGAACCATTCTGACGGGTAATTCGAAGTTGAACTGTACCGCCCTTGACTTGACTAAGAATACCGTGTTTAACGGCGTTTTCAATCAGCGGCTGGATCGTAAGTGGAGGAAGAAATACATCAATGCTTGGATCAACCTCCCATATGACGGATAGCCTCTCTCCGAATCGCTCCTTTTCAATATATAGATAGGCACTGACAAGCTCTAGTTCATGAGAAAGTGTGACCAGTTCCCCCGAGTTCAGGAAATCAAAGCTGACCCGTAAATAAGATGCAAAAGCATCACCAAGTCTGCGCATCTTCTCTGTATCAATGTCACCTAACGCCATAATTGAGTTTAGCGTGTTGAACAGGAAGTGAGGATGAATTTGCGCCTGTAGATAGGCTGCCTCCATGCGTAATCGTTCATGGACGGATTGCTTTAATGTTGTTAACGACCAAATACGGGATTTTAGTTCCAGAGCGTCAACGGGTTTGGTGACATAATCGTTGGCTCCGGATAAAAATCCGGCGTAGATGTCTGTAGGCTGACTACGTGCCGTCAGCAGCAAAACCGGAAGCTCCGAGAGAGAGAAACGTTCCCTTACCCTCCGTGTTAGCTCGTAGCCGGACATATGTGGCATCATAACATCGGTAATCAGTAAATCCCATCGCTCTGTACCAAGCAATTCCAGGGCTTCTCGGGCTGATGTGACTGACCTGATGTTGTACGACTCCGTCGATAGGATGCTGACGAGCACCTTCAGGTTAACAGGATCGTCATCAACAGCCAGGATGTTCATTTTCCCGTCAGTAAAGGATGATAACGGGAATTGCAAGGGCCATGCGCTAGTTAACGCATCCGAAAAGCTTAAACTGACTGCTACCTCCTCACTTGCATCAAGCTGTTGAGGAGGCAGGTTTTGAAAAGGTGAAAGATCGGATGGGGTGGCCAACGGAAGCATAAAACTGAATACGGAACCCTTACCCAGTTCAGAATGAGCTGTCAGTTCACCACCATGCAGTTCCACCAACTGCTTGCATATGCTTAGGCCGAGGCCGATTCCTGAGCCATTGCTTATTCCATGAGGCCCTTGCTCATAGGGCAAAAATATGCGAGCCAGTGTTTCTTCATCCATGCCGGAGCCGGTGTCGAATACATGGATGACAGCATGTCCGTTCCGGAGCTCAGCGGACACAGTAATGATTCCTTCATTGGTGTATTTAAGCGCGTTATGCAGTAAATTAAATAAAATTTGTACAAGTCTTTTTTCATCTGCCAAAACAGGCGGCATGGATTCTGCAATCTCTATTTTCAGCTGAACGGGTTTGCCGTTAGTCATAAATTGGAGCATGCCGATGACACCAGAAGCGACGGATTGAATGAGCAAGGGCTCCTTCTGAAGCATAATAAGATTGTCCTGCAGCCGCACGACGTCGAGCAAATCATCAAGCATATGCGACATCCGGCGGCTGATTGTGATAAGTAGCTCCATATCTTTGAAGCTTTTTCCATCCATTGTTTGTTGCTCTTTCACCGCAACGGTCTGAGCGATATTCATAATGGCATGTAGCGGCGTTCTCAGTTCGTGTGACGTATTGGCGAGAAATTGGTCCTTCAGTTTGTCAGCCTTTCTCAACTGCTCGTTAAGCTTGACGTTTTCCTCGGAATTGCGGAAATACCGTTTAAAACCGTAAGCCGAAAAGCCGATAATCGCCGCGATAATATCGATGGGATAGTAGACCCTGGTCATCTCTATATTATAATTGAACACACCCCACACAACACTAGATACAATACTTGTAGCACCTAATAGCAGAAAGACAGAATCCGGTTGATTTCTAATAAACATGTTACCGATCAGATAGACGAACCAGGCCAAAGGGAACAAATAAAGAAAAGAGAACACTTTGGCTGCAATTGAATAATAAATAAGTGGTGCCGGTGCAATCAATAGAAATGCCGAGTAGAGGCCCAACACAATAATGTACGAATAGAACAACCGGGTGCCTGTTACATGTTCAGAAAAGCTTCTAGCCAGTGCCAGACTAAAAAAGGACAGCCCTATGTAGGAGAGTACCTTGATTTTTAAAGCCCAGGTATAATCCAACGGCAACCAAAGTAATAGCAAGCTATCATGATCAGACACGATAGAAAGGCTAGAAAACACTAGCAACAGAAAGAATATAAGAAATGACTTTTGCCGTGGACCGAACACATACAATAGGATAGCGTATAAACCATGCAGCAGTAGTATGATGAAGGTTGCAAGTTGAAAGCCGATGGAATACCAGCGTTCAGTGTCAATGGCAGCTTGGGAACCCAGACGAATGGACTTGATAATGCCACCTTTTAGCGGATGATCGAAATTGGCTACACGCACAAGCAGCTCGATTTCCTTCACATTGTCTGCCGTATAGGATGCGGTATAAGAGACGGCCCTTGGCCTGTATGTTTGGGCTTGCTCTGTGGGTAATCCGAATACCGCTGCCGTCTCACCATTAATTTCAACAATGGAAGATGCCTGAATTTGTTGGATCCAGAACGTATAGGGTTGGTTTAGTGGCTGATCGACCAAAATGCGCAGTCGATACGTTCCGTAGCCAAACGATGAGTTCGATTCTTTCGATAAGGCGCTGCGCCAATCTCCTGGAACTTGAACATAATGTGGCTGGTGAATAGCTGAGCTCGTCGTGTCTTCATGCGAGATGAATGCCTTAGGGTAAAATTCCCATTCACCATCCAATGGAATGGAGCCGGAATTTTCGAAGTTCCAGCCGCGCATATCAAGTACACCTCGAGCCGCACCAGGATGTTCCGGCGTAGCAAGAATCGTAAACCAACTCCATCGGAGACTAAGAAAAATAGAGAGAAATACCATAATAATTGTAATTTGTTTTAAAATAGTATAATTACGTATCCATATCATAAAATATTAATTTCGATACAATCTTCGAAACTCCTTTTTCTGTAAAAATCTAAAAAGAAGGGACCCTGGTAATGTATCAACAGTAGCTAAGAAAGGTAGCAAGCGATTGCAACATATCGCCATCAAGATAGGAGCAATAAATACCCCTAAAACGAAAAAAACACTATTCCTCCCTCTATGAATTAAAGTTTTTCTTATGAATACTCATGTATTCTTACAATATCTTGATTTTTATAAACGAAGCTTCAGTTAGACATTTGAAACTTTTTAAAATATTGGAAGTAGGGGATGTAGGCCATCAAAGACCTACGGCCTTTTTTTGAAAAATATGGTTGCACATTGGATCTCCACAGGACTCATGGTGGTATACCCTCCCATGTCTCTTAGGATCATATGTCCCTACTTTCCTTCGTTCAACCTGTCCATGAGGTGGAGGCCAGAGATGCTCCTTTTCAGGGTCAATGCCCGCATGGAAAAAATAATTCCGGCTTCTCCGTGCTTCGTTTTTTCTCGAGATATCAGATAAGAATCAACACATAAAAAATAGACAATAGAATCATTTACTCAACGAGATGTTGTACTCGATTACATAAAGGTGTATCTTTCATCATCTTTTCCATGTCATAAGCGACTTGTTTACGTGCCAGCACAAATATAATCCGAAGCAGACGGCAACACAGGGCAACTAATGACTGTTGCTTGCAAAGTGGATTCTGTTGTCGGGTCGTATAATACATGTGCAGCGCCTTAAAAACTGAGTTTTTAGCGACCAACGGTCGAATCACTTTATACAAAAGCGCACGCAGCTTTGGCCTCCCTCGCTTGGAAATCCGGGTTTTTCCTCGATGTTTGCCTGAACGATTTTCTTTCAGGTTCAGGCCAGCCAGCTTTTGAATCTGACGAGGATGCTGATACCGAGATAAGTCTCCCACCTCTGCGAAAAAGCCCGCTAATGTGGCGATTCCCATGCCAGGAATGGTGAGAATGTATTCAACACCGGGAATGTTTGTAAGCACGTCTTCAATTTCCTTCATCACTTGTTCAAGTTGTTGCTGCTTTAACTCATACGTTGCAAGCAATGTTTGCAGTTCAAGTCGAGCCATGTTTATCCCTTCACATAATCCTACTGAATGCTTCGCCTGTTCTACTAACTCCATGGCACGCTTCGGGCGTAACCCTCTTTTGATCTTTTTCTGCCATGTAGTCAGAATCTGGGTCGCACCTGCCTCGATAATGTCTTGAGGCAGTGGAAAGTGATTCAATGTCTCAAGAGCCGCCTTGCCTTCCCAACTTGTGAATACCTGTAAGAACTCAGGAAAATAACGATCCAGCCAGTTATGCACTTTCGCCTGGATGCGCTGAATCTCGCAAGAGATGTGGTCTCGTATTTTTACAGCCTCCCGTAACTCAGCATAGTCACCGATCGGAAGATAAGGTACAGAGTACCTTCCATCTTTGACGAGTTGCGCAATCACGCGTGCATCCTTCGGATCGTTCTTCGTTGGTGAATTGTCATCCAACTCTTTCGACTTTTTCACATGCATCGGGTTTACAACAACAACAGAAACCTGGCGGTTTCGTAAGAAAGCAGCCAACGTCATCCAGTAGTGTCCGGTAGGTTCCATTCCAACAAACACTTTTGTTTTTTGATATTCCGCTTTCAGGCTTTCTATCCAGCGACAAAAAGCTTGGAATCCCTGGCGTGTACTTCTGAAGGAAAAAGCTTTCCCATACATCAGTCCTCGGTCATCCTGCGCTCGTGCCACATGGTTGTGCTTTGCGATGTCTACACCTACAATCAAAGTGGAGTCTGTAATTTGAGAAATGCGTTGATTTTGGCTATCATTCATAGTGAGTACCTCCTCTGTTATTTCGGGGTCGTGGCCAACGACACCCTGTATGTTAACAGGAGGTACTTTTTTTATCCAATCGCATTTTCATTTATTACAGGAATGCTCCTTATGCAATTATTCTACCCCATTATTACTTATAATTGCTCAACTTGCCCGTTAGTGACACAACGAACTGAATACTGTATCATAATAAATTACCCTAAATTGACGTCAGAGAGATGCCAATGAAGTTTTGCTTTTATTGGAAATAATAGAGCAACTACCTTGTCACTACCCCTATAAGCAAATTCGAAGAAGGAACGTTTTTCTGATAAATCTTTCACTTTTCAGAAAAAATCTATTTAATCGTATTGAAATTCCTATTAACGTAACAGTATTGCTTAATTTCTTCTATTTATGTTATTATCATTATCGATAATGATAATAACATAGGAGGTTGTACATTTGAAAAACAAAGCAGATATACTGCTGCATCCCGTTCGAATGCGTATTGTGCAAGCATTATTAGAAGAGAAAATGACGGTGTATCAATTAATTAACAAACTCGGCGATGTGCCACAAGCAACGATGTATCGCCAACTAAGTACCTTGACTGACGCAGACCTTGTCAAAGCCAGTGAGGAAAGGCAGGTAAAAGGCACAACCGAAAAGATTTACAGTGTGATCGAAGATAATCTCCAACTCTCTAGGCAGGAGTTTTCCGTTTATTCCCAAGATGAACACCTTCGATTTTTTATGACCTATCATGCCCATCTTTTAGGGGAAATGCAACGATATTTGTTAAATCGTGATGCTGAAAACTATAAGGACGACGGGTTTAGTTATGGGATAACCTCCCTACATTTATCTGAAGAAGAAAAGAATGATTTTTTTCATCGTTACTACGCTTTAATGAAGGAGTTTGCTAGCAAGAAACCTTCCACTGACAGACAATCAATCTCCTTAGCAACAATATTTATCCCAAGTTCTGACTAGATAGTTTGAACTTTATAAAGAATCAGTGTTGGTGATTTAAGTACCACTTTCATTTTCGTACTCCTTTATTACTTTGTTAATGATAATACAGGTTACGTACAAAAAGGTATAATAATTTATAAATTTGGAGGTTTTTGATATGAATGAAACGATTAAATTTGGCCAAAAACAGGATATTGGCGGTATCAAAATGTATTATGAACATTTTGGAGTAGAAAACGAAAATCCTACAATCGTATTTGAATCTGGATATGGTTGCCCATCAAGTTACTGGCAATCTATTAAAGATGAAGTTTCTAAATTTGCAAAGATATTTGTTTATGATAGAGCAGGTATTGGTGAAAGTGAAAAGGACGGGAGACCTCAGGATAGCAAGCAATCTGTTCAAAATCTTCATACCTTACTTCAAAAAGCAAATGTTAAACCACCTTATTTGTTGGTAGGACATTCATTTGGAGGGGCAAATGTTAGATTATATGCCCACACATATCCTGAGGAAGTAGCAGCAGTCATTCTTTTAGATTCTTCTCATGAGGATCAAAACAAAATTATGGCACCTTTATTTAGTGAAGAAGTCAAAGCAGGTTACTTCGGTCAGTTTTCCGCTGAAGGCAGCGAGGGTCCTTTGAATGAGTTTGAAGATAGTTTAGAGCAGGTTCGCAATTGTAAGTCATTAGGAAATATTCCTCTTGTTGTTGTTAGCGCAGGTTTATTATCTTATCATACACCTGAATCTTTTGCTGCTTGGCAGTTATTCCAAAGGGATCTTACACGCTTATCTACAAACAGTAAACAAATTATTATTGAAGATGCTGGTCATGCACTTCACATTGATCGGCCCCAGAATGTTGTTGATATTATTAAGAATACACTAGAAGAAGTTAAAGAATAGGATAACTACTTGGGGTAAAGGTAATATTGAACACGACTTCTGCTATTTTAATGAACCGAGCCACTTCCTCGGAGGTAGGGATATATCATTTTTATCCCGAGTGGCAAACGTATGCTACCTTTACCCCTGTAATATGGGATAGTATTGTAGCTTTGAAATAAAGTTTGATCATTCTAGGGTATGTTTTGTTGAACATTAGCACTCTATAGTTTAAATGAATATTACCACGAGAACCCCTAATAAATATATTCCGGCAGTATGATCAAAAGCTATTTATAAAGAAAAAGCAACAATTCGAATGTTGCTTTTTCCAATTTATCTTATTCAGAATTTTGTACGCTAGGAGAACTTCAACCTAAAAAAGTCGAATTCCTTACTATGCTAAGGATCCGACTTTTTTAAAAGAGAGTTCTTAACAGTTATAAAAATTGACTAGTGTCCATCCTAGTGGAACTTTTTCCCTTAACCTGCTTTAACGTCGCTACTATAAGAAAGCTAACAATCACTAATAAGAGCCATGAACTCATCTTTCCTAGATGAACGAGACTCCATGCATCGATTTGGTTTGGATATTTCCAAGCTCCAAAGAACGTTGCGATATTTTCGGCTATCCATATAAAAAATCCGATGAGCACAAAAGAAAGTGCGAGTGGCATACGGTAACGAGTTCCATCAACCTCGTATGTGACCCATGATTGCCAAAAGACGATAATTACAAGTCCAGATAACCACCAACGAACGTCAATCCAATAATGGTGGGTGAAAAAATTCAAATAAATCGCAGATGCAAGAGGTACAACTACCAAAAACGGTGGCCACTTAACCAGTTCAACCTTTAACCTCCTCCACGCCTGGCAAAGATAACTCGCTACACTTGCGTACATGAATCCACTATACAAAGGCACTCCAAAAATTTTGAAATATCCTTCCTCTGGATAAGACCAGGAGCCCATATGTACCTTGAAAAGTTCAAGAGCAAGTCCAATAAGGTGGAACAATGTGATAACCTTTAGCTCATCCTGTGTTTCAAGCCCAGAACGCACCATCCACCACTGCATCAAAAGGCAGATGATGAGCAGCCAGTCATACCGTGGTAGGAAGGGAAGTGGCATGATTTGTGTAAAAGCCAAAGAGGCAAAAATAACGACAGGAAACAAACATGATAGGGCCTGCTCCCAACCAAAACGAACGAGTTGTTTTAGTGCTCTCATGATTTGTGCCTCCAAAGGTTTTTTCTGAATATATGTAAGTCCTGCTTAGTATAGTAGCTAAATAGATTTAGGGTTATGTCCATAGGTTCACCGTCAAATAGCTTTCTTTTCCTTTCAATGTTAAATATACCTACTTTATTAATCTTGGGTGTCTTCATCACTTCGGTATTCTAAAATATCTCCGGGTTGACATTCTAAAGCCTTACAAATTGCCTCTAAAGTGGATAATCGAATCGCTTTTGCCTTTCCATTTTTCAATATAGAAAGATTCGCCATCGTGATTCCAACCTTCTCCGAAAGTTCTGTTACGCTCATTTTCCTTTTCGCCAGCATCACATCAATATTGATTATTATTGCCATGTTATTCACCTCAGACCGTTAAATCATTTTCTGATTTTATATTAATAGCTTCTTGTAAAAGTCTTTGGAGAACAGCAGCAAAGACTGCAATCACCATTGAAGCAAAAATAATGACCAATCCGATTAATATGATACCCGGGGCGTCGTCTATCTCCGCTATGAGATAAAAGAGTGGCATGCCTACCACATACAAGATACTGATTGTGATTGCACAGTATTTTATATTTTTTAAAGATCTTACAGATAATTCCGAGAAAGCTTCGTTCTTATCAATATAGCTTAAAAGTTTAAAAGCTTGATACAGAGCAAAGTAAAAAGGTATCGCCGCTGCATACAAATCGATTAAAAGGAGATATTTCATATAAGCAAAATCTGGATACAATTCTGCTGCATAATTCGCTATCCCAGGCACTAAAAATATGCACAAAGCAAGAACTGGAATTCCAATAAGAATAACAGCTATCTTTAAAAATAGTGTTGAACCTCGTTTCATAAAAAGCACCTCACTTATTTATTGTCAATATGATATTAACATGAATTTTATCGTTTCACAATAAAACCTTATCGATTTAAGTCATATTATTATTGTTATATAATTATCCTCTTAATTTTAGACAAAATAAAAAGCATTCCTCATTACAAGGAAATGCTCTATAACTTTAAACATTCAATTTATAACTTGTGCAACTAACCTGCCCCCATTAGTGCAATAAAAAATGGAAATTCTCCTTTAGTAAAATAAGATATTTCGGTTCATCTTTTTTACAAACAGTTAAACTTTCTTCAAAACGATACGACTTTTTATAAACAGCGCAACTTTATTTTAAACCAACACCAATCTTGACCATCGTTTCTCCACTCCGTGATGTAAAAGTTTCAAAACAATCATCTGTTATTTTTTGGTAATTTGAAAACGGCATTATTAGGGATTTTACAGTATTTCACAATCGTTACTTACACTTTTCACGTTTTTTCGGTGAAACATATAATGTATTATTCGGTTTATTGCAATATATTTTTTACTTTTTGTAAAAAATATATTACTATTAAGTTAATATAACTATATAATAGAAGAGAGGAATGACATGCTTGAAAATAATATAGCGGTAGGAAGAGCTGAAAAAAGATGGACGCAACAACAATTAGCAGATGCGGTTGGTGTCAGTCGACAAACTATAGTAGCTTTAGAAAAAAATAAATATAACCCTTCTTTGATTTTAGCTTTCAAAATTGCTAATTCACTTGAGAAAGAGATAACTGATGTATTTAAATATGAGGAGGGTGAATAATGGTTAATATTACTACGATTGTAATTTGTGTGTTAGTAGTATTGGTGTTTATTGCAGAAATTTACAAAATTACATTTGAACGTCGGATGGAGTCACAAGATGAGAGAGGTCAAATGTTCATCTTGAAAATTAAATCATTATCTTATACTGTTCTAACGGTTGGTATATTAGCTGGAGTAGCATTAGTAGCAATATTTAAGTTAATAGATAAGGAATATTTTATTTATTATGTAATGCTTGTGTTTTTTATTCAAAGTATAGCATCATCCATTTATTTGGCTATTGTTCGGAAAGTATAAAAACTGTTCACTATATAAATTACACTTGATATTTTGACAGGGTAGCGTGGTTGGAAGGAGGCGATTCAGAAAAAGAAGAGGTTGGATGCGCCCTGCGCTCCAGCAGAAGAAAGACAAACGTGTCTTTTTCCAACCGCTCCCGCCCACCGCCCTTCCTTCTTTTCTTCCCTCTCACCACAAGAATTTGTCGATGTATCAAATCAGATGTATATATAAATAAGAAATTAATTATGAATCTCTTATTTATCCCTAATTCTTTTAATCACAAACATAAAGAATACAAAAAGGAATACAAATATAATTATTTTCATTCATATTCACCTCAAAAGAAGGGGTTATAAGTTTTTCTTTGAAAAGATTCGGATTGATATAATCATTGAGATTAAGCCAATTAAAATAGATATAACAAAAGGCATCCAAACTTTTACTGTTTGAGGTAGTGATAAGCTAAAATTGATATTAAAATTAGTAGATTGATACCATTCAATAATAGCAGGTAGTATAAATGGAGTTAAAAAGATTAAAATAAAAAAGATATACTTGGTTTTTTCATAACCAAATTTAGTTTGAATAGGAATTAGTATTCCGAAAAAAACAGAAATGATCAAAAGGGCTATTCCTACACTATAAGTATTTAATCTTGCCAAACCTATAGATGAACCAATTGCTGTTGCAAGGTTATATAAAAGAAAGCACCCAATAAAAATCACAAGCACATATAGGTATTTTGCTTTAATGACACCATTTCGAGTATATGGGGTTGTACAAAGAAGTGCGGATCCTCCGTATTTATCCTCTTGCATCGAAACCATATTAAACAAAATATATTCCATAAATAAAACAGTAATAAGAAAGCTTGCAAAGCTACCGTTACTAAATCTTAATTTTGAATAGAAAAAGATAGGTGCTACAACTGCAAAAATAAGCATAACCAATAGATATTTTTTTGCCAGAATCAAATCTTTTTTGACAAGATGAAATAACATTTTTATCTCTCCTTTACATAGGCTAACATTACACTTTCAATAGATGGCCTTTCTATTAGACAATCGTTCATTTGTTCATATACTACGTCTAGTTTATCGGTAATTCCTTCAAAACCAACTGCTGTTTGACGTAAACTTAAAAATAATTTGCTTGTGTGTTTATTAATTAAACGATTATCCCCTTTCACCAAAGCGTGTCTATCTAATAGTTCATCTTTACTCTCGTTGAGTACAATTCTGCCTTTGTCAATTAATATAAGCATGTCTGCTACTTTATCTAAATCAGAAGTAATATGAGTAGAAAAGAATACACTCTTCCCCTCTTCTTCCATAAAATCTAAAAGTATTTCCATTAACTCATTGCGAATTAATGGATCAAGCCCACTTGTTGGTTCGTCCATTATTAATAAATCAGCATGGTGAGAAAGAGCTAATGCAAGGGCAAATTTCATTCGCATACCTTTCGATAAGGCTGCGATTTTCTGATTTAGTTTCAAATGAAATCGATTGATGTAGTTTAAAAAAACAGATTCATCCCAATTCGTATATGCAGGGGCAATAACACTCTTCATTTCTTTTAATGTCATCTCTTCATAAAAATAACCTTCATCTAAAACTACCCCAATACGATTCTTTACTATGTATTCATTTTTTTCTATCTCTTTTCCAAAAACACTAATGCTACCATTGTCTTTGGGATAGAGTCCAAGTATTGTTTTTATAGTTGTTGTTTTCCCGGAGCCATTAATCCCAATGAAACCCGTTATACAACCTTCTTTTATTGAAAAATCCACTTTATCTAAACTGAAATTATCTAACTCTTTCTTTAAGTTATTAACTTCTAAAACTGCTTTCATCATTCATCATCCTCTGCAAAAATTATATCCATCATTAAGTAAAGTTCTTCTTTGTTTATTCCTAGAGTTTTAGACATTTGCCATACCTCTGAGAGTTTTTTTTCTATCATATGCCGTTTAGATTCCGATAACATTTCTAAGTTTTCTGATGCTACAAAGGAACCTTTTCCAACGGTAGTTACAATAAAGCCTTCTTTTTCTAACTCGTCATATACTCTTTTTGTTGTAAGAACACTAACATGTAAATCATTTGCTAATGAACGAATGGAAGGAAGTTTTTCACCTTCTTTTAATTCCTGTCGAAGAATTCCACCCTTAATTTGATCCTTTATTTGTTGATATAAAGGTTGTTCGGAACTATTTTTAATAATTATTTTCATGAAAAAACCTCTTTTATTTAACTGTATATGTTATCAATACACACTATATACATAATATACAATTATTTCGTCTTAATTTCAATTCACTATTTGTTTAATATCAAGAAAAAGTAAATGTATTACTCAATTATTATAAAGAGCTTATTTACGGATCGATTTGTTTTTATACTCCACCATCCCACTTTAGTTTAATAAAGGAAGTACTATAAACAGACGTTTAAGGTACTTGTGCTTTCTCAATAAATAATCATAAATTCCCAAAATCAAAGAACTTTTCAAGTAAGGTAACAACCATTTTGGAAGGTGCCTGCCCCTATAAATTAAATTTTTCTCTTGAATACTTAGCATACAAAATATCGGATACATCCATATAAAAAAGTTGACTAAATCAATCATTTTCTGTATGATTCAATATAATTGATAAAGTCAACTATTCTGAGAAAGGGGATAATTCCTAATATGAAAAACAATATAAATTCATGCACATGTGAATTCAGAAAATTTAATCGTTTTTATACTAATGTTCTCGGTTTTCTTAATGAACATATATATGACAGCCCTTTTTCGTTAACAGAAACTCGTATTTTGTTTGAAATTTATAATACAGACAATTGTACAGCAAAGATGTTGCAAGAGAGTTTAGGTTTAGATCGCGGATATGTTAGTAGAATTATAAAACGATTTGAAAAAGAAAATATAATCTATAAACAGAAATGCGAGGAAGATGGCCGTAATCATTTTGTCTATTTAACGACATCAGGAATAAGCATTTATAAAAAGCTAGAGGAAAAAGCAAATCATCAAGTTGAGTATATTTTGAAAGATATAGACGATAAAAATCAAAAAGAACTTATAGACTCAATGAAAACCATTGAATGTATTTTGTCTCAACACCTTCACCACAAAGAATCAGTAGTTTCCATAAGGGATTATTATCTCTCCGAAGATATAAAGATTATCATTGAAAAACAAAGGGCATTTTTTGCAGATACATACGGTTGGGATGAAACCTTCTTAGACTACCTTTATGAGACCTTCGATGCAGAAATTGAAAAAATCTGGATAGCTGAAAGCGGTGGGAAATTTGTAGGTTGCATTGGACTAGTAAAACATAATGAAAAAACAGTCCAGCTTCGGTGGTTCCTTGTAGAGTCAGCATTTCGTAAAGAAGGGATCGGTACTCAGTTGCTTCAGACCCTAGTTGATTATTGTAAAGAAAAAAAATATGAACGTATATTCCTTTGGACTGTAAGTAGTATGTCTACAGCTCGCCCACTATATAAAAAATTTGGATTTGAAATTACTGAGGTTAAGAAAGAAAAGTTATTGTGGGGACAAAATCTTACCGAAGAATGTTGGGATTTAAAATTATAAAGGGAAACGGATGCGTTTATAGTTTAGGAGGATTTATGAAGGTAAAACTACACTATGCTTGGGTTATTTTATTTATCACGTTTTTATCTCTTTTGGCTGTTCAAGGCGTTCGTCTTTCTTTTGGGGCTTTTGTTGAACCTTGGGAAAAGGATTTTTCAATGGACAGAGGAACAGTATCGCTTATTTCCACACTAAGCTTTATTGTTTATGGACTTTCTCAACCAATAATAGGAAAGCTTGTTGATAAATTTGGTGCTCGCTTGATTCTTTCTGCCAGTACTTTTTTAGTGGCAATTAGTATTTTATTAACTGCTTTTGTCCATCATCCATGGCAGTTGTTTATTCTATATGGCATATTTGTATCGATTGGGGTTGGTGGAGCGTCAAACGTAGCTGCAACAGTTGTCGTCACGAATTGGTTTAATGAAAAAAGAGGACTTGCTTTAGGGATTGTGGAAGCAGGATTTGGAGCTGGACAAATGCTGCTTGTACCCGGATCTTTATTATTAATTCAATGGATTGATTGGAAATGGACCGTTGTGATCTTGGGAAGCTTTTTAATGATTATTGTGTTTCCTATTGTACTGTTATTCTTACGGAACCATCCTAATGAAAAAGGAATGCTGCCTATTGGAGGGAATAATAAAGAAGAAAGTACAATTGAACAGCAAGGTACAAACACAAACTTTTCAATTTGGGAAGTTTTTCGTAAGCGACAATTTTGGTTCTTAATTTTACCATTTGGCATTTGTGGTTTTACCACTACAGGCTTAATGGATACACACCTTATTCCATTTGCCCAGTTGTGTGGGGTTCCAACGAGTGTGACCAGTGCGGCAGTAAGTATATTAGCTGGTTTTAATATTGTAGGCATATTAATTTCCGGTGTGCTAGCAGATCGTTGGAGCAGTCGAAAAATGCTTTTCTTTTTATACATTACACGTGCATTATCGCTGATTATTCTATTATACAACTACAATCCTACTCTATTAATTATTTTTGCTATACTATTTGGTTTGGTTGATTTTGCAACCGTTGCTCCTACACAATTACTGGCAACACAATATTTTAAACAGTATTCAGTTGGTTTTATCATTGGCTGGTTATTCCTTAGTCACCAAATAGGGTCAGCACTAGGAGCCTATGTACCAGGCTTACTGTATAGCAACATTGGTAACTATAATCTTTCCTTTTATTTCTCAATTATCATTTTGGTGGGAGCAGCAATTTTTAATCTTTTACTTCCTGAACCTAATAAAATAAAAAAAGATTTGGAAGCTGAGTCTCAATCAATTTCATACAATTAACAAAAAACAAGGTTCGCTCAGTCATGTTCCTGGCACTTCTCTAAAAATTAACAATTGTTTACATAGGAAAGAATTTTGAGTCACCCTACCTATATAAATTACACTTGATATTTTGACAGGGGAATGTGGTTGCAAGGAGGAGATTCAGAAAAAAGAAGAGGTTGGATGTGCCCTGCGATCCGGCAGAAGAAAGCCATATAGTCTTGTTTTGTATGCTTTCCGCATTTTGTTGGCGGGGGCCCCTCATCAACCTCGAATATAATCTTCTTAGTAGATAATTGTTTTAGTCGGTCATTGTACAGTTGTATAATTTCACACCTGTTGATTATCCATAAGATGGAAGAAAGAAGGTGCACGTGTAGACGTGTTCCCTCGTCTTTTTCCCGCAAGGAGAGAACACAGCCGCTTTGTGGCGCAAAGGCCGGACCGGCAATCTGGGTGTTTCGGAGCGGGAGAGGAACCGACGCCCGTTTAGGGCTCGTTGTGGTAACCATACACTCTGGATGATACTGGATAATCAACACCCTTGGTATAATTTAGTTAACTTGATGGGCATGTAGCGGAACCCCTTTAGTCAATTTTATCTTCAGTGAAAATAGTTATTTTGTGAAACACTTATTTAAATACTTCGGGATAAAAGAACTTCGCAAGCTTTTCTAAGGCGATCGGAATACGTACTCCCTCAAAGGTATAATCGAGCGGCATGACTACAATGCGCTTATTTTTAATCGCATCTACATCAGCTAAAGCAGGTTTGTTAAAAAGAACTTGTTTCTTTTGCTCAACTGTCGTATCCCCATAGTCCATAATTACAATCACTTCCGGATTCCGTTGTACAACTTCTTCCCAAGTAACTGTTGTCCAATTTTTCTCAATATCATCAAATATATTTTTACCACCTGCCATCTTAATCAATTCGGTCAAAATTGTCTGAGTAGCTGTAAATGGTACACCTTCTCCACTATCATACACAAACACACGGAGTGGGTCTTCTACTGTACCAATCCGTCTCTCAATCCTCTGCCTTACATCGTTAATTGAATTGTTAAGTGATTCAATAAGCTTTTCCGATCTGTCTTCTACTTTAAAGATATGCCCGATTTTGCGAATATCCTGATATACATCTTCAAGCGTGGGACCTACAATGTTTGATGACTGATGCGAATAAGCTTTTATCCCTAATTCGTTTAGTTGGTCCACTGTACCTATACGATCTTCCTGAAAGGTGCTGTCCCAACCCGAGTAGACAAAATCAGGATTTACAGCCAAGAATGCTTCTTTGGAAGGGTATAAACCTCGAGAAAGAACAGGAATTTTGGAATACACCTCTCTATATTTGGGTAAAATATCATCAGGATTTGCAGCCGTACCGACCATGTATTCTTCTAATCCAAGTTCTAGCATAATTTCTGCTGGATGTATATCAAACGTTACAACCCTTTTAGGCATCTCATTAAACTGAATAGTTCGATCCTTAGTTTTTATTGTTACCGATTCATAGCCTTTTAACATTTCCGCTTCGTTTTTCTGCTCCCCTGATAATATTTCTTTTTCACTTGATTGACCACAGGCCGTTAGTGCCACCATCATCAAAAAACATAACCAAACGATAGCTAAACAATAGGTCTTTTTCATTTTCCTCCTCCATTTTTCCTTATCATAAAATTGAAAGGTCATATGACCGCTAACTTAATAAATCACATACAAAAAAGCCCTTCCAGAATAAGAAGGGCTTGATATACACGTTACTAGAGACACAACTCAATTATAACAATATCTAAGCATAGTCATCTTCCGCCCTTTCAAACACCTCCCCGGAGATTTGAAAATAGAAATTCAGGCAGGTCTCCTGACTCATGCTTCACCCTACTTTGACCCTTCCCACATAATTACTACTCTATCGAGCGCCAATTATGCAGTGGTCTATATGTCATTTCGTCCACATTTACAGTTGCGGGGGCAGTCTTGGATTTTCACCAAGTTCCCTATTAAGCCTATTAAAATAGACACCTGAATAGCTATGTATATAATTTTTAAAAGTGGGTTTATAGAAACCACTTAACAATAACATTACAATTTTGTACTGGCTTTGACAATAACAAGAAAAATATATACCTCCAAATAAATATAGAATCACCTTCGATGAAAATAGCTATTTTACAAAATGCTTACTATAAAAAAACCTTTGAATAATCGTATTCAAAGGGTAAGGTAGTACAACGTTATTGCAAATCCAAATTCAACTATCGCTTTGCTAAGTCAGTTTTTCATGGCATATAAATGCTTCACCAATTCTCGATTCTTCTCCCTGAAAATTTCATTATGTGAAGAGACTTTTCCCGTCTCACTTGATTCTGGCATAATAAATTGCTTCGCTTTATTCACGGCATTTGCCGCGTCCTGGAACGCTCCTGCAATTAAATGAAGCTTTCCTTCATGATTTAAAATATCCCCTGCCGCATAGAGGCCAGGCACAGATGTTTCACTCATCGGGCTACCTGCAACGCCAAATCCCTCTGCCATTTCGATATTCAAATTACTATTTGACGTCAATTCATTATCGCGTTCATAGCCATGATTAATGATTACTTCATCGACAGATAACCGAATCGTCTTTCCATTCTCACTGCTAATCAACTCTACTTCTTCAATGCTTTCATGGTCACTTCCAGCAATAAGTTTTTGAATCGATGTATTCAATAAACATTCAACGGAACTGTTAAAAAGACGGGAAATTTCTGCTTCATGTCCTTTTAACATATCTTTTCGATACGTTAAGTACACTTTTTTCGCAATCGGTTCCAATTCATTCGCCCAATCAACAGCGGCATTACCACCACCCGAAATAAGAACGGTCTTCCCTTTAAAGCGTTCCAATGACTTTACTGTGTAATGTAAATTAGTAATCTCAAAGCGTTCTGCACCTTCAATTTCCAACTTCATTGGCTTTAAAATACCTCCGCCAATAGCCAAAATGACTGTCTTTGAAAAATGCTTTTGGTGTGAAGCAGTCTGTACAATAAAAAGCCCTTCTTCATTTTTGTCAATCGATGTTACTTTCTCACCTAAAACCACTTCAGGTTCGAATGTTAGTCCTTGTTGAACCATTTGATTAATTAACTGCTCTCCCGGAACTGGTGTCAGCCCCCCTACATCCCAGATCATCTTCTCCGGATAAACATGCACTTTCCCGCCTAAAAAAGGTTGAAATTCAATAATTTTTGTTTTCATTTCCCTCAAACCGCTATAGAAAGCAGAAAAAAGTCCTGCTGGGCCACCACCAATAATCGTTACATCATACAATTGTTCTAAATTCACCATGCATCCCTCTTTTCATATAATAAATTCAATACAATTTACATTTTCAAACGCTATTACTATGTTTTGGACTTTGTAAGAAAATATAAGAAATACGGTGAGCCAATGACAGAAACGACAATAATCCACCAACCAATTGTGTCATTTCAGTTCCCTCAGCACTGCATCTTCACTGATGGACATGAAAAGATAATCCAGTTTGATTCTAACGAAATATTCCAAACTATATACATCTGATTTGATAAATCGACAAATTCTTGTGGTGAGAGATAAGAAAAGAAGGAAGGGCGGCGGGCGGGAGCGGGCGGAAAAAGACACGTCCGCCTTTTTTCTGCCGGGGCGCAGGGCATATCCACCCTCTTCTTTCTCCATCTCTCCTACTTCCAACCACGCTACCATGTCAAAATATTAACCATAACTTATATAAATGAATACATATGTATAACCGTAAGGTGAATAAGTCGAATTGTTTCTGCTTGTAACGGCATGGACTCATATTTTCTTCACGACAAGATCAATTCCATATTCCTTAGCAAGGAGCGCACCTTCAGCAAATGCGAACAGATCCAGTATATACGCATGCTTGCTCTTCACTACGCCAACCGTATTCTAAATAGTGCTTTTACTTTTTATTTCTCTATGTCATCCACAATATCAATTGATATTGATTATCAATAACAATTGATATTGTACCAAATTTAAGGAGGTGTCACAATCAATTCTTTTCTGAAATTAAGGTGAATTATTTTTGATTACTTGATATTGTAACTTTAAGATATAAAGTTTAAGCAAAATAAGGCTATTAAACCTTTATAAACGAGCAAAAGAAAAGAGCATGTTTGTTCAAAACATCCTTTTACAATAGTTGGAATCCTATCACGTCGCCCTTAAGATAAAATTCTCCAGTACTCCCAAAACAAAAAACACTATCCTTTCTACCGTGTTTTATAGAAAGTAATAGCTGATAATTTCACTTTATGATATGAAATTATCTTGGCTTGATGCGCCCTGCGATCCGGCAGAAGAAAGGCCAAATTGTATACTAAAACCTTTAAATTTATGAATTCCTGTTCCAAACTTTACGAGGTCTTTTTCTCTAAGTTCTTTGACAGCGTTTTTTACTTCTTGCAAAATGAATGGTTCAAGACCTAAAGTATTATGCGAACCATAAATCTTTTTAATATTGCTGATTCCTGATATTCTTTCCAAGGAATTTATTAAATCAACAGGGTTAGTTGAGGGATAAAAGGCATATATAGGGGTTTCATCATAAAGCAAATCTCCAGTAAATAAATATCCGTTTGTCTCGTCGTAAATACATATGTGGCCTGGAGAATGCCCTGGGGTATGAAGTATAATTAATTTTCTGTTCCCCAAGTCAAACACATCACCATCTTGCAATAACCCAGTCGGGTCTCCTTGATAAGGATTGTAAATCTCGGGATCAAATGTTTCTGGAGTAGGTTTTGTTATATCTCTGGCAATATCTTTTCTTATTTGTTCAATCGTTAATCCCTTGATACCATTAATTAACCAATCTGCATCACCTTCATGAACATAAATTTCTTCAAATTGCCCGTGATTTCCAATATGATCCACATGGACATGAGTTGTCAGAACAAAAATCGGTAAATCGGTTAATTGATCGGTTATTCTTTTAATATTATCAATTCCAAGACCCGTATCAATTAGAGCAGCTTTCTCCTCACCTATTAGTAAAAACGAATGTACTTTTTCCCAATGTCCATATTCACTTATTGCGTATGTGTTTCTGTCAATTTCCTGTGTTGTAAATCATGCATCCTTTAGAATAAACAATGCTTTTAGTGCTATCCTATCCTGTTAGCTTAACAAGAACACAGTTTAGGCGGACGGTATGTTAAATAAAAAACCGTCCAATTAATTAGACGGTTGCATAAAATTATTCGATAGACAGACTCATCAGAATTTGCTTTCCAATTGGTCCAATTTTTCTTTCTCCTGTATCATTAAATCCCACTTTTTTATATAAAGCTTGAGCATGAAAATTCTTTTCATTTACAACTAAAACTATTTCATTATAAGAAGGGAAAAATTCTTTCACGAAATGTGGTAATGCGAGCATTCCTTTCTTTGCAAATCCTTTCCCTTGGTACTTATGGTCGACGGTTAAAGCAGTCAAAAGCAACGCATTTGGATTGCTTGAGTAATTTTTAACCTTATCTGTTGTATGTAAAAGGAAGAACCCAACTGCTTGTCCATTGTTAGTTATGACAATGCGATACTGCCCATCTGTTGTATTTAAAATATCTTTTGGAAGTGCAGAAAATTGAATTTGCTCTTTAGGAAGATCAAAATTCTCTAATTCATTTAAAAATTTATCTTCAAAATGTTCTAACTTAACTATACTTACATTTCCCAAACAATCCCCTCCCTTAATTTTTTAATATTATCTATTTTATCATATCACAAAAAGGGAACGTATGTACCGTATTTTATTTTGGCATGTTTTTATGTACAGTTTTCACTAACTGTAGCTTATTAAACTATAGAGGGCGTTAGGCTACAGAAAGTCTGGTTCCTTAACGTATCCAGGTCAGTTAACGAGCGGGGTGCTATGATTACATTCCTAAATTCCAAACCGATTCACATGTAAGAATGAAAATTTAAGTTGTTTAATGTTTTTTTATGAAAAGCATCCGTATAGGGATCTTTAGCTTGTTCTTCATTATTTTGTACAAAGCTGGCTTCAGTACTGCTAGATGTATGGTCCTGAATAGCTAGTACGGAGCTGGAAATTCCAAGAGCAAGTAAAGCTAATCCAGGAATTGGAATCCAGTTTTCCTTTTACTCATTGTTATTCTCCTTTCCTATATAAATTACACTTGATATTTTGACAGGATAGCGTGGTTGGAAGTAGGCGATTCGGAAAAAAGAAGAGATTGGATGCGCCCTGCGATCCGACAAAGAAAGGCCAACGTGTTTTTTTCCGACCGCTCCCGCCCACCGCCCTTCCTTCTTTTCTTACCTCCCACCATAAACATTTGTCGATTTATCAAATCAGATGTATATAAAAAACATCTCACCTCTTATAAAGGAAGGACAATATCAATCCGGTATCCTTCTTCCCGCCTAGCATGCACAGAGAGAGTCCCACCTACCTCTTCAATCCGCTCACGCATAGTAGAAAGGCCAAATCCAAATATTGGTTGCTCACTACCATGTCCGTTATCTTGAAGCACAAAAAGCAAGATTTCGTCTTCCTGACACAAAAAAAATGTAAAACTCGTACTTTTCCCATGACGAATTCCGTTTGTTAATCCTTCCTGTAATGCATGATATAACGCCTTCTTTTGTAAAGCAGTCAATTCAGGCAGCGGAGAAATTTGATAATTTATGGTCACGCCCGTATGCTTTTCTGTTTCTTGTAGTAATTGAATAAGACTCGGGCCAAAAGGATAATCAATCTCTTCGCTCCGCAACGTTTTGACGGATCGACGAATTTCATCCAATCCTTTACGTATAAGTTGTTGAGCAAGTTCTAGCTTCTCTAATACAAGTGACGGATTTTTCGTTAGTAGTCGTTTACCTGCCTCAAGCTGAATGATTGTCGTTGTTAATGAATGCCCTACAATATCATGAATTTCACCGGCAATTCGATTTCTCTCTTTGAGCACCGATTTTTCAGCCAATGCTTCAGCATTTTTCCAGTGCACTTGTTCGAGTTCTCTCGTGCGTTCCTTTATTTTACATTCTAACTTCTCGTTGAATTGGCTTAGCTCCGTATTCAGCCGTTCCAGTTCTCTGGCATGGTCTTTTATTTCTTGCATCGCCCTGCGTAGCGAAAGAAGCGTATAAACCCGAGCCAAAAGCTCCCTCTTGTCGAAAGGCTTAGCAAGGTAGTCATTAGCCCCAACCTCAAAGGCGGCCATAATATCTTCGGGTTGATTCTTGGCTGTCAAAATTAGAATCGGAAGTTCTGTAAGCGAATGGTGCTGTCGTAGTAGGCGGCATATTTCATATCCTGAGAGTTTTGGCATCATAATATCCAGAATCACCAAATCGAAGCCGCCCCGTTCCTCAAATACCTGAATGGCCTCTTCCCCATCCTTCCTGGTACTCACTTTATATCCTGCTAGTACAAGATGATTAATCAGCACCTGTAGGTTTACCGGCTCATCATCCACAATCAGAATATTCCCTCGTACATTTTCCGTTGCAGTCGTATAAGGAATAACTTCCTGTGTTACTGTTGTCGCTATTTCCTCATAGTAAACTTTTGTAGAAGGAATCAATACTTCCTGTTCTGCCTTTTCAGCCAATGGTAAGGTAAAAATAAATTCCGCCCCATCACCAGGCCTAGAAGTTGTCTTAATGATGCCACCATGCATCTCTATTAGTTCCTTTGTAATGCTTAATCCTAATCCGTTTCCTCCAAAACGGCGGCGTATTTCCGAGTCTCCCTGCTCGAATTCCTTAAAAATAGTCTCTAATTTTTCTTCTGGTATGCCTATGCCTGTATCCCGCACAAAAATTTTTGCGTATACTCCTTCTACTTCTGCTGCTACTTCAATGCTGCCTGACTCTGTAAACTTGACCGCATTTCCAACAAGATTATGTAAAATTTGCTGAATCCGATTCTCGTCTCCGTATACAGGAGGGAACGAGTCATGTATGTGACTTCGAAAATCCAGCGGCTTATCCTGTGCAAGATACCTTGAAAATTCCAATACTGCTCTTGTTACATCCTGTATACGAATCGGCTTACGATACAAAACCATTACATGATTTTTTAATTGTGAGACATCAAGCATGTCATTCACGAGCTTTGAAAGTCTGCTTGCACTTGTACTAATCATAGATAAATTTTTTCGCATTTGTTCCGAAATCGGCCCAGCCGCCCCATCGAGCAATGAATCAGTAATACCAATCATTCCATTGAGCGGTGTCCGTAATTCATGCGAAGTGGTCGTCAAAAATTCGTCCTTGAGCTCATCGAGTCTACGCAGGCTTTCAAGCGTTACCTGTTGATTTCTTTTTGCTTCGGCCTCTGCCTGCTCTTTTTCCTTACGTATCAGATTAATCTTATCAGCTAGAGCAAACGATAGTAAAAGTGCTTCCACCAATGAACCAAACTGAAAGGCATATCTGGTCCAATCGGCACCGACAAAATAACCTATATCAGCCATGGCAGATAATGAGGAACAAATTAAAAACGATAGCCAGGCCATTAAATAATAGCGGGCCGGCTTGTATCCTTTTAGCCAGCATAATACCCCGGCACTAATAACAATAATAGTCACAGCTCCTGTAGCTCCCATTACAAACCGAAGTGCAATCTTATAACTGAATGGGAGGATAAATAAGGTCATTATTCCAGCGAGTGTTGAGCCGATCAGTAGTCGATTTATTCTTGGAGCATACATCTGTATATTCAAAAAATTTCGTGCAGATAAAGTACCCCAAATAATACTACAAGCCATAAAAAATACGATAGCTATATTATTCCACCAAGAAAAGTTTGTCCATATATACTCATAACCAATACCGTTATAAGCCAATTGCATAAACAGAGAAGAAAAAACAAATAAAACATAATAAAGATACTCCCTCATACGAAGGAAAAAGAATAAAAACAAATTGTATATAGCGATTGCAAGTAAAATACCTGAGGCCATTCCTATGATAAAAAATTCTGATTGATTTGCCTTTGCGAACGCCTGTGGTTTCCATAATAAAAGCGGAAATTGCATGGCCCCTTCCGTTTCGATACGCAGATAGAGCGTTTCATTTTTCATTTGTTCAGGATGAACTACAAAAACGACGTTTCGATGCTTAATATCTCTATCCTGCAACGGAAGAATATCGCCAGCTGTCTTAGCCGTAAAAATTCCGACGGGAGTAGGTGTATAAAGTGTGATGCGGTCTATGTGAGGGGCATTAATTTCTAGCCACCATTCATGGTCTACAGAACGGTTGTTCATATGAATGCGAACCCAATAAGCAGACGAAACATATCCGAAGTTCGGGTACGTTTGACGGTTAGGAGAAAATTTAGCAGAAAATGCCTCAGAACTTATCTGGGTAATAGTCCACATTTTTTCTTTATCCTCAAGAATATCGATATACGGTGCCAATTCATACCGTTCTTTAGTAGAATCAAGTGTAACGATTCTTTCTGCTTTGGCAAACAAAGGAAAGGAAAAAAGAAAAAACAGGAAAAATATAATCATATACATTGCTTTTCTCATTGTTTCAACTCCTTTCCCCCCTATGGATCTATCTTCATTTTATCCTTTTTACTTGTTTTTCCCTTCCTACTTTTACTCAATAATCCCATTGTTTTTTATATTCTGTATAACGACTTAATGAACAAAAAATAAAAATGGAGCCGCCCTGTTTGGACGGCCTACCTAATTTGTCGATTAATATATTACTATTTTAATGATAGTCACCTACCCGTACTATCGTTATAGTAGTAGATTCTTGAAGCAATACAAAGACATAAGGACCATTTATAAAATCCTACATAATCCCTTTAAATTACCACTAAGTTTATGTGGCTTTCTTCCAGGGTTATACGGTTGCTGATTTGCCCAGTTCCATACATCAGCTGCTACATCATCAACTTGTTATTCTGTTAAAACTAAAACCCTTCTGCTAACTTTAACAAAAGGGGAACCTCCTGCACGTCTATAAAAGTCGTTGGGCAGTCGGATTATTTGCCCGTGCTGCTATCAATTCTTTATTAACTTGATTCGTGGATTTAATTGTCCATGTGTTCACGCTACCCTGTCAAAATATCAAGTGTAATTTATATAGCTGTGATTGAATAGACACCTGGATCAAACTTGAGTTCTGCAAACTTAGTCATTTGTACTATGTCTAGCACTTCTCCCTCTGTAAATGTTCCAAATGAAATGTAATGCTTCGTAAATGTTAAACCCAGGCTGGGTTGGGCTTGTACTGCGAATGTGCCGTTTCCAGACATCCCTATCCCTACAGAAGCTTGTTTAAGGGGAATATTTGCATCTGGTATAATTACTTACATAAACCGTATTGTTCTGTGTTAAGTCAGCGTTTAGCACTTCACTTGCGATGAATTGAACACCAGGGACAAGTTCGCCTGTTTCAGCCCAAACAAAACTGTAATCAATATTTCATTTAAAAACGGCCCTTGTGTTAGGATGCGTTGTTTTTGTAAACCATGCGAGAGACTGTACATTCGCAACCCCAATATTCTTTTTAAAATACACATACATCTCCAAGGTTTGTTGAATTGTTTACAAAAACTACTGAATATTGTTGGCTCACGTTATTACCCCCTTTTTGTAACTAATTAGAATTATATGGTAACAAATAATCATAAAATAGTGACCGCCGTCATAAATTTAGTCATGGTACCATCATATTATTAGTGTGCCTAAGTTTAGTAGATTTCTTACACCGGAACCCCTGATTAATACTATAAATCGTTTGGGAATCTTGACATTATTGAATCAGCGTTCCCCGGTAGTAGAAAAAGAATAGCAAAATCATTAAATTAATAATTTTGCTATCAAAAGTGCTACGAATGCAAAAGGAGCTTGCAAAATGAACCCTAAAAATAAAAACAAAAGAAATCTTCTTGTTGTCAATAAATTCTCATTTAATAAGTGTTTCAGTGTAAAAAATGAATATGGATATATGACTAAAATAGATGTAATAATACCTGGAACATAGCATTGGAATAAAATAAATTGTAAAAGGTGCCCGATACCATTTGCTAAAAATATGCCAGGGACTAAAAATGAAAAGAAAGTGTAGGCTTCCATGCCTAAAAACCGCCTTTTCTTTGAGGCTTTATAACATCCTAATAAAGTTAAAATCCATAAAAGAAAAAATGCAAAAGTAAACTGTAAGGTCGTGATACTAATAGGTAGCACATTCGAATGTTTAACAAGAAACTTTTCTACAGTCAAAATTTCTTCAATATCATGAATTAAATAAAGGGGTGGGAACAACCAAATTAATTTATTTAATTTTGAAATTTTATATAATGGGATGTACATTTTCTATCACCTTATTACTCAAAATATAGATTATAAAGTCAAGAATATAAGTAGAAGTTCTATATATATCTTACTTTATAAATTTACATATTCTTGTGATAGGAGGTAAGAAAAAAAGAAAGGGCGGTGGGCGGGAGTGGTCGAAAAAAGACACGCTGGCCTTTCTTCTGCCGGATCGCAGGGCGCATCCACCCTCTTTTTTTTCCGAATCTCCTCCTTCCAACCACACTCCCCTGTCAAACTATCAAGTGTAATTTATATAGTATCATTCTCATTGGAATATCCCCCTCCCTTATACTTTGATTTTCGTTCTATGATAAGCCTGATTATAGTACTTTGTCTAAATCTAGCATCTTATCAAAAAAAGCCATCACCGCCCATATTGTTTAGGCAGTGATGGCTTTTTACATATTAATAAGATTTGTGACTTCCAATACTCTTTTGATAAGTGAAGTAGCTTTTACTTATATCATGTTACTTTTCAAATTCAATAATTGCTTGTTGAACTCCATCTGGGCTCATACAAGATACAGCTAACCTACTCTTCATTATGGCGATAAATAAAACCTTCTTATTTATTGGTAATGACATACATCACTTTGCAGACATTCCCACTGCTACCAACGGCTTGAACAGAAACAGACGGGGAAGAAGTGGTGGCTGCAAAAGCATTGGATCCTACATAAGGATCATCAAAATAGAGTTTGATTTCACCGTCAGGTACTGTGTAAAAGATCGAGCCTTCAGCACCTGTCGCAAAACCATCGGAGTCAGCCCGGAAGTTTAGGTTCCCACCTTCAGGAACATTGGTAGGTGTCAAAATCCATTCTCCATGATTAAGATAGGTTTTACTCTCCAATTGTAATTCAAAGCTCGAAACGTTAATAACAGTAATGTGTACTTCACGTGCTGACATAAATTAATCACTCCTTATGGATTTATTTATTACACAGGTATAATATATTCAATAAAAGTAAAAATAATACATTTATTTTAAAATTTCACATTAAATGCAACAATCGTATCTATACAAAACATATACAGAAATTGAGTAGATTATTTCTGTATATCGTTTTTGTTTCTTAAAAATTTTATTAAAGAAATATAATTACAATGTCGATATCTTTTGACGTCGTTTTATATGCTCAGGTCGTTATCCCTGCCGAATGTGAAGTATACAGATAGTTTTGTGAAGCTTCAGAGACAAGCGAGAGATGCTAAAAAAGAGCTTTAGACTGAAGAATAATTTTAGAAAACAATTTTTCACTCATGTTTCTTTACCTTACTCGTATTCATTGAGTTGATTATACCTGTATCCCTATCATTTCCCCATACAAAAAACCCGAATAACGGACTTTTTTTACGTGTCCATTATTCGGGTTACAGTTCAGACTGTACAGAGAATCGACTTTCGCCTTTAAAGTTTATCTGCGTGACATCGCATCTTCAAACCATTCGCTACCAGCCTGCAGCAAATGTTGTGGTAACTGTGCTTGCAAATTATCGTTTAACCAGGACAATGTTTTGCTTTTTAAATAGTCTTTCATTTTTTGTTCAGCCTCCACCATTACTTTATGTATAGTACATGGGGCTTTAAATAAATCTGAAGGCGATTCATTATTCTGGAGGATAATACAGCTTTGCCGAATCTCCGTGCACAGGAAGTGTGGCTGCGTTCCTTCAATCGCCTCAACCACATCTAAGAATGTAATATCTTCAGGAGATTTTGCTAGCCGGTACCCGCCTTTGGAGCCAGGGATAGAGTGAACGATTCCTGCCTTTTTCAGTTTGGTGAATGCCTTAGACAAATACGTTTCAGAGACTCCTTGAAATGCAGCCAAATCTTTTATCCCTACGCTAGTTCCCTTGGGAAGATGGATTAGATATGTTAAACAATGGAGTGCGTATTCAATACCGATGCTATATTGCATATGGAACTTCTCCTTTAGTGATATACATCTTTATTTAATGGCAATATATATGTCCACTTCTGCATTGTTACGATCCAGACTTCGCTCATCATATAATTCAAAGTCGTATGTAAATGCCCTTTCCATATCCGATTCTTGAAACCAACTCCAAATAAAAGCCCATGCTTCCGGTACAACTGTAGAGATGTCTCCTTTATTTGAAGTAAAAACAGCATATGTACTATGTGGAATTCGCTTAGCTACCATTCCATCTGGTACGTTTGAGAAATTGCTAACTTGTGAACCAATAATGTAGGAGTACTTTCCATGAACACCATTTTCATAATCTGTATATACGCTAAGTATCTGGTTTTCCCGTTGCTTATTCGGAATGTCTTTGTCTATTTGCTCTGTAGCAAATCTCCCCCATAATTTTGGTATTTCTCCATTTCCCTCCGCTTCTCTTTGATTCGTTGTCTGCGTCGCTACTCCAATAACATTCATTTCGTTACTTGTTATAATTCTAGGATCTATCATAAAAACCTCCAAATTAGATATATTATAGATATATATTAACTATAATATATCTAATTGTAAAGAAATTCTTTCCATTTAGAAGTACAGTTGTAAATCTATATAAATCGCGATTAGCTTTTCTACATACTTATGTCTCTCAAAAGTTGTCTATACTGGTGCTAAAACCAACGGACAAGGAGACGATACGTAATGAGAACGTTAAAAATTACCTGTAATCATGGTTGGACAGTTGAAGCGCTACGCACATACGAACGTACACTTCAAACGGTGAAACTTCGCCATCGTGTCATGGCGGTTCGCCTGGTCATGGAAGGCCAGAAAGGCGTAGATGTCGCTCGGTTCCTGGGCCTTCATCGAGATAGTGTGTCTACTTATGTCAAAAATTTTACTACCGGTGGAATGGAGGCTCTTTTGAAACAAACACCTCCGCCAGGTAAACGCCCTTATCTCACAGAAGAAGGATTTGGTCTGGAGTCTTGCTGGAATACACGCATTTTATAGTACGTAATTAAAGACAAGTTCGCCGTTACCATGAGCCAAAGCGGGATTACAGATTTGCTTCATCGCCTACACTTACGCTACACACGGCCTACCTATACGCTGGCGAAAGCGAATAAAGAGAAACAGGAGGCTTTTGTCCAACAGATGAACTGGATAAAAAAAACCTCACCGATAACGACGTATTGATTTATGAAGATGAAAGTCGAATCCGTGCCTATCAAGTGCTTCATGCCACCTGGAACGAACGAGGCAAGCAGAGAGACATCCGGGTCACCATGCCTATGTGGGCTTATTCGGCATGGTTAACGTTCATACGGGTGATTTTTTCCGTCAGCCTGCTTCGCAGTGTAAAACCGCTGATTTCCAGCGTTTTTTGATGGCGATTCTCGAACGATACGAGGGCAAACGCGTCATCCTTGTCATAGACAATGCCCGTATCCACAAAGCAAAAGAGCTGCAGCCTTTTTTTGAAACAAACCGGGAGCGACTTTTCTGTATCTATCTGCCGCCTTACTCGCCCAATTCCGGTCGAGCGCATGTGGAAAGGGCTAAAGGAAGTCGTCATCGCCAATCGTTTTCATCCTACACAAGCTTCGATCGCACAAACCGTTGATGATTTTACTCATTACGTAGAAGAAAACATGGAAAGGGTATTGTCACGTATTGCAAACGTTCATTTGTCGAATTCTTAATCGCGATTTATATAAATTAAGAAAATAAAAGCCAATCAAGATTTCGTTATATCTTGATTGGCTTGTTTATTTTTATTATTTAAATAGAAGGTTAATGAGAATCTCTTATGGGCGCACTCTATCATTAGAATAACTCACCTGAAAGAAAAAGTCTATTTATTTTTGAAGTTATCCTATATATTTTATATAAATTACACTTGATAGTTTGACAAGGGAGTGTGGTTGAAAGGAGGAGATTCGGAAAAAAGAAGAGGGTGGATGCGCCCTGCGCTCCGGCAGAAAAAAGGCCAGCGTGTCTTTTTCCGACCGCTCCCGCCCGCCGCCCTTCCTTCTTTTCTTCCCTCTCACCATAAAAATTTGTCGATTTATCAAATTAGATGTATATAGTTACTGCTTCCGCGGGGCAGCATTTATAGGATATTTACCATTAATAATAAATTCTTCTAAAGGCTGGTGTGACACGTATATGAAAAAACGAAGACTAGGTCAATTAGAGGTATCCGCTTTGGGTCTTGGATGTATGGGGATGTCTGAATTTTATGGCGCAACCGATGAGAAAGAATCCATATCAACTATTCATAAGGCACTTGACTTGGGTATAGACTTCTTGGATACTGCTGACATGTACGGTGTTGGCGGCTCAAATGAAATCCTTGTTGGTAAAGCTTTAAAGGGAAGACGTTCCAAAACCATTGTAGCCACTAAATTTGGAGTTGTAAGGGATGCACAGGGCAACGTTACTGGAATAAATGGACATCCAGAATACCTGAGAAAGGCTATTGATGAAAGTTTACGCAGGATAGGAACGGACTATATTGATTTGTATTATCAACACATGCTCGATCCTAATGTACCTATTGAAGAAACAGTAGGAGCTATGAGTGAGCTTGTAAAAGAAGGGAAAGTTCGCTTTCTTGGACTTTCTAATGTAGGGACAGATACACTCATCAGAGCCAATAAAATCTATCCCATCACCGCCTTACAAGTTGAGTATTCCTTGTGGAGTCGCGAGATTGAACAAGTATTACCAACGGCAAGGGAACTGGAAGTAGGTATTGTCGCATATAGTCCTCTTGGAAAAGGATTTTTAACAGGAAGAATAACAAGTTTCGAAGATTTTTCCGAGCATGATATTAGGCGTCACTTCTCACGATTTCAAGGTGAAAATTTCAAGAAAAATCTTGATTTGGTTTCAGAACTTAAGGAAATTGCACGCGAAAAAAGGATTTCCCCCTCTCAAGTGGCTCTCGCTTGGGTTTTACTTCAAGGAGAAGATATTGTGCCAATTCCAGGAACTAGAAGAGAAAAAAATCTAGTTGAGAATAGTAAGGCATTGGAAGTCATATTAAATGAAGAAGACCTCATAAGAATTGACAATATTGCCAGACAAATCGTGGGAGACTTTGAAATTTCAAGCACCACCCTAGATAATCTATAGCATAGATAATCTCCCGAAACCACAGAGTACGTCTAATTTAGTGCACAACCTTCGGCAAGTTGTAAAAATTTCTTTTAGGGTTTGTTTTTATAACTTTACTTTTATATTAAGGTTTTTGGTCTTAGTGTGAGAAATGTGAAGGTTACTTTTTTGGAGCAAAAACAACCGTCTGTATGGCATCTATATAAATTACACTTGATATTTTGACAGGGTAGCGTGGTTGGAAGCAGGTGATTCAGAAAAAGAAGAGGTTGGATGCGCCCTGCGCTCCAGCAAAAAAGGCCAACGTGTCTTTTTCCGACCGCTCCCGCCCACCGCCCTTCCTTCTTTTCTTCCCTCTCACCACAAAAGTTTGCCGATTTATCAAATCAGATGTATATAGTTATTACCATGCCTTATCCAAAAACGGATGGGAAGAATGCGTGAAAATTCATCGAGAACGGAACAGGCTTGGAGGCAAAAGAAAAGGTATCTGTTTCACTTTTATCACCATTTACTTTGCGGATGGTGTCAGTTTCGTTGGTATTCCCCCATCGCTATCAAGCTAGGAGCAACAAATACCCCCAAAGCAAAAAAATGCACTATTCTTTCTCTATGACCCATAGAAAGGACAGTGCATTTTTTATGACTGCTTCTATATCTCAAGTGTGGGGCTGAAATAAAGTTTAACCATTTATAAAAAAGTTGCACCGTTTTACCCCTTTGGATATGTTATCTAAAGGGGTATTTTTATAGTGAAAGGAAAAGAACATCTGAATTAAAAGGTGGATTAAGGAACTGTTGAATAACAATAGAGTTGTTCCATTAAAGGGTCAAATTGTTGAAGAAGTGATAGGGGGAATTTGTAACGATAAGATAGTTTTAGCAAGTTAGCTGGGATAACTGCTTTGATTTTATCAGTCACTTCTGAAATGACTCTGGAATCTAAAACATAAGGAGACGTTTGTTGAATATGCGGCAAATGAATGATTATATTGCTATAATTCGTTGATTGAATTTGATAATCGATTATATAAAAGTATTGCAGGAGAGGCGTTGTTTTTGGTGCAAAAAACTATTTTACTTGTTGAAGATGATCCAGCTATTAGTGATATGGTAAAAATATATTTAAATAATGAGGCCTTTAATGTTGAATGTGCCTTTGATGGCGAGGCGGCAGAGAGCGCCTTTAAGCATGCGCATTATGATTTGGTTTTGTTAGATTTAATGTTGCCAAAGTTAAATGGTATGGACTTTCTTAAAATGGTACGAACTAAGAGTTACGTTCCAGTAATTATTATGTCAGCAAAAGACAGCGATGTTGATAAAGCGTTAGGGCTTGGTTTTGGGGCGGATGACTATATCACTAAACCATTTTCAATGGTCGAACTTGCGGCAAGGGTGAAAGCTGCTATAAGAAGATCGACACAGTACATAGTCAACCAAACAGAGTTAAGTAAATCAATAATTAAAGTACATGAGATTGAGCTGGACACAGAGAATCATCGCGTCATGAAGAGGGGTGTAGAGATCAATTTAACATCTACGGAATGGAAGATTCTTCACTTGTTTTTTGAAAATCAGAAGAAGGTATTTACAAAAGAACAAATTTATCGTTCTGTTTGGGAGGACGATTACTATGGTGACGAAAATGTTATTAACGTTCATATAAGTCGCCTAAGAGAAAAAATTGAAGATACCCCATCTAAACCAACCTATATTAAAACATTATGGGGGATTGGATACAAATTGGGAGAATTTTAAAATGATTGCCGTATTAAGCTGTCTCGTTATCATCCTTCTTATATGCAATGTTTTCCAATACCAAACCAAAAAGGCAAGAAATAAGGACCTTATCTATATAACAAATAAACTTGAACAAATAACAAGATCCCACTCAAAGGAACAGATTCTAGTCGTATCTGAAAATAAGCAGCTGATTAACCTTCTCATTCAGTTAAATCAACTAATAGATGAGAATAAAGAAAATTCACGGCAGTTTGTAAAAATGGAAGCCTCGATGAAACGGATGTTGGCTAACATATCTCACGATCTAAAAACACCTCTTACGGTGATTGCAGGTTATATTGAAATACTTCAGAACCAACCTTATATTAATGACCAAGAAAGAACACGGTTACTACAAAAAGTACATACTAAATCTTTAGAACTCATTACGCTAATGAATACTTTTTTTGATTTAGCTAAATTAGAGTCCGGTGATAAAGAGGTTCCGCTTGAAAAAGTTAATTTAACCGAGATTTGTAAAAATAATATTCTATTATTCTATGAATGGATCCAAACAAAAGGACTAGAAGTTGTCATCGAGATACCAGAAAAGGCTATTTTTGCACTAGGAAATGAGGAAGCATTAAACCGTGTATTAAATAACTTGATTTCAAATGCTATTCGCTATGGTGCAGATGGGAAGATGATCGGTTTAAAGGTATTTTGTGATGAAACGCACGTATATGTTGAAATATCTGATAAAGGAAAAGGGTTGAATGAAACCGAGCAGGAAAGTGTATTTGAACGTATGTTTACACTTGAAGAATCCAGAAACAAAGCATTTCAGGGTAGTGGTTTAGGTTTAACCATTACAAAAAGACTTATTGAAGAGATGGAAGGAAACATTTCCGTACAATCAAAATCGTTTGAAAAAACGTCATTTACATTTTCATTGAAACGACTCAAGGGATAGCTATCTCTTCTCTTAAGATTTTTGTAAGAATTAAGGCAGAAAAAAGTAAGAGTCTCTCGATAGAATAAAAGCAGCTAGAATAACGAGGAGGGTAATAATGAGCTATGTTGTACAAACAAACAATTTGACAAAAAAATTTCAAGAGAAAGATGTTGTTTCCAATGTAAATATGAACATAAAAAAAGGGGAAATATATGGGTTTCTCGGAGCCAATGGTGCAGGTAAGTCAACCGTTATGAAAATGCTGACAAATATGATTAAACCATCATATGGAGACATTACGATCTTCGGGGAACCACTAAAACATAATTCATTCGATTATTTAAAGAGAATAGGAAGTATGATTGAATATCCGATCTTTTTTGAAAAAATGACGGTTTTAGAAAATTTAGAGCTACATTGTGCCTACATGGGATACCATAATAAACAGGCTATTCGTGACGCTTTGGACAGGGTTGGTCTTGAAAATGTAGAAAATAAGCTTCCGAAAAACATTTCATTGGGGATGAGACAGCGCCTTTGTGTCGCAAGAGCTATTATTACAAAACCGGAGTTTTTAATTTTAGATGAACCTATAAACGGATTAGACCCTGCTGGAATTAAGGCTATGAGACAGTTATTCAAAATGCTTAATAAAGAATACGGAATGACTCTTTTAATTTCCAGTCACATTATTGGTGAAATTGAGCAGATTGCAGACACAATCGGTGTCATTAAAAGCGGTAAGCTTATTGAAGAGGCGCCAATGGATGCGATAAAGGCGAGAAATACAGAATATATTGAGTTAGTGACAAGTAATCAAAGAAAAGCAGCCATGATTCTGCATGATAAACTGGGTATCAATAACTTAAAGGTAATTGATCATCAAGTCATTCGAATCTATGCCACAGAAGTGCCTCAATCGGCCATCTCTAAGACATTAATACTGGAAGATATCAGCATTGAGTCTATTAATAAAAAACGGACATCATTAGAAGAATATTTCATAAAAAAAGTTGAGTTAGATCAGCCCACGAGTTAATTCTTGGATGAAGAGAAGAGTTTTCAATAAAGTAACATACTAAAAGTTAAGGAGCGGCTCACTTTGTTTCATTTAATAAAACTTGAATCAAAAAAGAATAAATTAGGATGGTTTATCAAAGGTGCTATTCTTGCGAATATAATCATTCTAGGTTTTTTATGTATAATTCCTGCAATTGAAAATAGTGAAGGCATCCAAACATTCAAAACAACGACAGAATTTTTTACGATAAGTGGAGCCTTTGTCAGAGGCATCTTTATTGTGTTTGCCGCTGTGCTCATTTCAAAAATGATTATTGATGAGTTTAAGAATCGAACGATACTTGTCACGTTTTCATATCCAATCAATCGAAAAAAGATCCTTAGTGCAAAATTGATTCTTATCTTTTGTATGACATTCATTACGATGGCAATCTCTAATATAGTAGTGATTGTTTGTTTTATTGGATTGAATCAAATCTTTCATTTTACTTCTGTAATAAGTTTTACCACGATCGATTTTTTTGCGGAGATATTAAAAGTAATCATGTTTAGCCTGGCGAGTGCAGGGGCGGCACTTGTACCGTTATATTTCGGGATGAGAAAATATTCTACACCAGCAACGATTATTTCCTCGATACTAATCGTTAGTGTGACATGCCAATCGGTAGGTCCGAATTTCTCATTAGCCAGTATTATTTATATTCCGCTTGCCTTAGCATTAATTGCTCTTGGCATTGTTGTGTCAACCATTCGGAAAATTGACTGCATTGATTTAGATTAAGTGATGGTTGTTCAGTGATTTTAAACCTATACCCGGTATTTTTATTACGATGGAATTGATACAGAAAATCCATCGAATGGATGAATAAAGGAGCATAAGAAATGGAAATAGGTATCATATTAGGAACGATATTAGGTATATTATTGTTAATTATAGGTATTGTTTCACCGCTTGTAAGTAAATGTAAAGGCGTTGGAAATAAATAGGCATGGCAGGTCGTTCTGCTTGGCTGCTGTGCTATTATGACGGCTATCGTTAACTCATTCACTCTGCTTTAAATCGCCGATTTGTATAATCAAGGGACAAGCTATGTACTAACTTATCGAGTAGACAAAAATAACAATGGTAATCCGGTTTTGATTGTCACGTTTAGCACAAGGGAAAACTTTATGACCAACTCAAAGGCGTTGTTTAAACAAACTGAAGGATCCATAAGCGTCAAATCTAAACAAACGGTTTAATGCATCAGCTGTAATCTTTCTTCAAAAACTTTTTTCCACGCTGCTCCAGGAAAAGCTCATACTCTCATCATCATTAGCTTGCGAACTTGAATCGTATTTTCACCGTTTTCGTATTTGAAAATCGGATCTTTTTTACAAGTAGATGTTGGTCCTGGTAAAAATAGCGACGGATTATATAGCACACAACGAACCAAAAGTAGAAGAAAAGGATCTTTGTATTCGTGATTTAGGATACTTCTCTTTAGGTAACTTTAAAGAAATAGAGGAACGGGACGCTTTTTACGTTTCGAGGTTAAAGGTAAATGTCCGTGTGTATGAAAAAAACGAAAATATGGAGCGATTCAAAGATGGTCAAAAAACAATCTTTATACAAAGAAATTGATATAGAAGCTATTATGGATCGTCTTGAGCCGGGAGAGATCATGGAACTTCTCGAAGTATATCTTGGAGGCGACAAAAATTACGAACACGGCTATTAATTTATAAGCTGACCGGAGAACAAACACAGAAACGACTTATAATGCGTATTCAACAAGAAAAAAAAGAAAGGCATTACCTATAAAGAGCGTACAAAACGCTTGAGTGCTATCAACATTTACATAGCGAATACTCCAGAGCAATACGTGAAAAAGGAACAAATTCATGACCTTTATGTATTACGCCGGCAAATCGAGATTTTGTTTAAGACGTGGAAATCGATTTTTCAAATCAATCGGTGCAAGTTGATAAAAACAGAGCGATTTGAATGGCATGTATATGGGCAGTTGATTGCCATTATACTTAGTTCTCCTCTTATGTTTCAAATGTGCAAACTTCTTCTGATAAAGAAAAAGAAAGAAATGAGTGAATTCAAAGCGATCTGTATTGTAAAAGGATATTTTCTATCGCTACATGATGCTTTGCGAAAACAAACGCAGGATGTCCAGCAAGTCCTTCATCGACTTTTTCAAATGATTGAAAAGAATGGGCACAAGACCCATTGGTATGAGAAGAAAACAGTGTTTGACATCCTGGGTGTAGTATATGAGCATACACAAAGACTTCACGCTGTTGCATAGAAAAAAATGCAAAGCCTATGGAGGCTTATTTAAGCATGTCTAAAATTCTTGTTGACTGCTTAAAAACCAAAAAAACTAGCCTAATTCTATTATGTATGTCATTTCTTTATTGTTAGCTTGATGGATGTGTGGTATTCCCCCTCGTAACAGAAACGGATGCCATTTTATTTTTTTAATATTCCTTTACAGGAATATTCCTTGTGATGTATATTTAAATCAACAGGAAGATAACCATAGTGATGAAGGAGATGAGATTATACCGAGAGACTATCATTTAATGAGGTGAGCGGCATGTCAGGAAAGAATCCGGGCATGGACATGACGACACTGAGAGCTTTGGCCGAACCGAATCGTATGGATATCGTTGAACTCTTGCGCGATGGTCCCCTAACCGTGGGGGAAATCGCCGACCGGTTGGGGCTTCGCCAGCCCCAAGCCTCGAAGCATTTGAAGGTGCTTAGCGACAATGGGATTTTGGAAGTGAAGGCCGAAGCCAACCGCCGGATCTACAAGCTCCGGCCCGAGCCCTTCCAAGCGCTGGATTCTTGGGTGAAGTCCTTCCAGCGCGTCATGGAAGACAGATTCGACAATCTGGAAGACTACTTGCGGGAACTGCAAAACAAGGAAAAATCATAAGATCATTCAAATGGATGAGGAGGATTTACAATGTCAAACAACGCAATGGTTTCGAGGGTAGAGAACGAGCGGGTGCTGGTGCTGGAGCGCGTTTTCGACGCGCCGCGCGATCTCGTGTTCAAGATGTTTAAAGAGCCTGAGCATCTCAAGCGTTGGTGGGGACCGAGAGGCTGGGAGCTTCCAGTTTGCAACGTCGATTTCCGACCGGGTGGCGTTTGGCACTACTGTATGAAGTGTGTCGATCAGAACCAAGGTCAATTTTACGGCATGGAATCTTGGGGCAAAGGCGTTTATAAGGAAATTGTCGAGCCGGAGACGATCATCTACACCGATTATTTTTCGGATGCCGAAGGTAATACGAACGAGACCATGCCATCGACTGAAATCACGATGAAATTCATCGATCTGGGCGGCAAGACGAAGCTGGTCAACCGCGCTGAATATGTGTCTGCGGAGGCTCTCAAGACCGTCATGGACATGGGTATGCTACAGGGTATCACCGAAACTTGGGACCGTCTAGAAGAGCGTCTGAACGAGGTCAAGTAAGGAAATATGGGAACAGCCGCCTGGCTTTGAGAGCTGGCGGCTGTTTTGATTTTGGCGTTTTTTTGAAACCAGTGATTTAACCCTTTACCGCCCGCAAGTGCGTTATCAGTAACTATTAAAGCACCCGATTCCGCCAGTCTAATGCAATATATTAGGTAATTTTCATAATTTTCTTTGTCAGCATCGATAAAGAAAAAATCAAATCGCTTATTATCGTCGGCTAGTTTTTCAAGACTTTGCAAAGCTGGTCCGGTAATATATGATACTTGTTCGCCAAAAACAGCTTTAGATATATACATCTGATTTGATAAATCGACAAACTTTTGTGGTGAGAGGTAAGAAAAGAAGGAAGAACGGGAGGGGTCGGAAAAAGACACGTTTGCCTTTCTTCGCCGGGGCGCAGGGCGTATCCACCCTCTTCTTTCCCCATCCCTCCTCCTTCCAACCACGCTACCCTGTCAAAATATTAGGTGTAACTTATATAAATTGGGGTACCGCTAACATTTCAAAATCCAAGCTAAAAAATAAAAACAGCCTTTTTAAAGGCTGTTACCGAGTGATGACAAATTCCCTATTTTTCCGAGTTGATTGTTGCAAAACTTAGGTTTCCACGACAGTCATACCTTAAGTTGCTGGCTTGCGGGCAAATGCCAGCAACACGCCGAAAGCGATCATCAGGGAGCCACTAAGCCGATTGATCCAACGGAAAGCATTCGTATTTCTGGCATAGGTTCCAAGCCGGGCACCGATGAACGCATAGATTGCAACCGCTGCTGCTTCCAGGACCAGGTATATGATGCCCATAGTCATAAAGCTTTGAGCATAGGCGTTTGGCTCAATGAACTGCGGGAAGAACGCCGTAAATATAAGGATTGCCTTCGGGTTACCAGAGGCAACGATAAATTCCTTCTTCGCCATGTCGAACAACGAGTAATTGCTATCGAGGGTGGGTGAGGTACTTTGTGCGGGTGACTTTGTTAAAAACACCTTTAAGCCTATCCAAACCAGATATGTGGCACCAAGCCATTTGACGGCCGAGAAAAGCACCTCAGATGTCATCAAAAGTGCGCCTAGACCTAAAGCGGCGATAGCAATCATGATTACGAAAGCAACAAGTCGGCCCACAGATGCTGCGATGGCGGCGTTTGCACCATGACGTGCCCCGTTCATCAGGGACAGCAAATTATTAGGCCCGAATGCCATGTTCAAGGCGAAGCAGGCAGGGATAAACAGTAATAAGATTTGTAACGACATTGCTCCTCCTAGAATTGTAGTGATGGTTGCTTAGGCAATGGACATTGCCCGCCATTGTCTTGTACCGCAATGAAGGATTCAACTTTCTCAATCGCTGAGATGTCGGCCCTTGGTTGCATTCGAGCCGAACCACACCAGCATAGCCCAAGCCCCTTGCGTCCTATTCATGCATCCATCCTCTGTTATTGTTATACACCTTTGCTTATCATAGATTATTATACAAATTCTTAGACATTTTTACTATATATATCTGATTTGATAAATCGACAAACTCTTGTGGTGAGAGGTAAGAAAGAAGGAAGAGCGGGAGCGGTCGGAAAAAGACACGTTTACCTTTCTTCTGCCGGGGCGTAGGGCGTATCCACCCTCTTCTTTCTCCATCCCTCCTCCTTCCAACCACGCTACCCTGTCAAAATATTAGGTGTAATTTATATAGAATGTCCGTTAAACAATTTATACTGTTCGCAGGCAATCTCTATGAAGTCTTCCAAATAAGAGGATATATATTTATCCTTATGCCACGCAAGCTTAGTACATATTTGTCCCATTGTAATCGTTGTTTCCAGTTCTGTTAATCGTCCTTTTTCTAACTCTTTTTTAACTGTCATTTTTGGTAACAATGTCATACCTAATCCGGCAATCACGCACTGCTTTATCGCTTCAATACTAGCAAATTCAATTATTTGTTCTGGATAAATACCTTCTAAATTACATTGATATTCGAATTGAGTTCGATAAGAGCAGCCTTTTTCCGTTAATAATATCGTTTCTTGTGCAATATTCTGTATGGTTAAATTCTTATTATGAGTTAGATGGTGTGAAGGTGCCACTACAAATACCAAATCTTCTTCGATTAATTGCTCTGTATAAAGCATTGGTGTTTCTTTATGTGTATCTGTAACAAAAGCCAAATCCAAACTACCAGACTGCAATAAATCCTTGGCAGCCTCGATTGTATGAACAGGCTTAAACACTAGTTTCACCTTTGGGTGACGATTTTTAAACAATTGCAAAATATTTGGTAAACGATAAGTACATTGACTTTCCTGTGCCCCGATTGTTAAAACTACATTCGATTCATCTTGATTGGATAATACTCTCCTCATGGTTTCATTAAGATCTACCATCTTTTGTGCATATTGTTTTAATTGCATACCGGCCTTTGTTAAATAAATTCGTTTTCCTAAACGCTCAAATAAAGGTGTCCCTAATTCTCTCTCTAAAGACTTGATTTGAGCCGTAATGCTAGACTGTGCGTAATCTAATATTTTTGCTGTTTGCGTAAAATTTAATGTTTCGGCAGCAATTAAAAATGTATGTAAATGCTTAATATCCATATGTCGTACTCCTAAATCGGATTTATCGATTAATACAATAGAAATGTTCATCTTTTTTAATAACGAATTTAAGTATAAGCTTTTTCTATACGAAAGTATAGAAAGGAATGATCTATATGAACATTACAACATTCATAGGTAGCTCCAGAGAGGAAAGCAACAGTGAACAACTAGCGGATTTGGTTACGAGGGGGATAAAACATCGTAAAATTTATTTAAAAAACTTATCCATTCAGCCCATTCATGATTTACGCCATGCTGAAGGCGGCTTTCAATTAGTAAGTGATGATTATGACACCATTATAAAAGCTTTCCTAGAAAGTGACCTCATCGTCTTTTCTACTCCAATCTATTGGTATAGTATGTCGGGTATTATGAAAAACATGATTGACCGATTAAGCCAAGCGATACGAGATGAACGATTTCCACAGTTAAAAGAACACTTACAGTCTATAGAGGCAATCGTGATAGCTGTTGGTGGTGATGAACCAAGAATAAAAGGGCTACCTCTCATTCAACAATTTCAATATACTTTTGATTTCCTAAATATGCGTTTTTCAACATATATTTTAGGAGAAGGTAATCAACCGGGTGATATTTTACAAGATCAGCAAGCGTTATATCAAGCCAACCTATTAAATAAACGATTAAAACACTTATAATAGCTACAAGAAAGACAAGTCTAAAATGAACAGTCTTTCTTCAACTATTTGTTAATTTATCAAATTCTTGTGGTGAGAGATAAGAAAAGAAGGAAAAAATCAGAGGTTGGAAAAAGACACGTCCGCCTTTTTCTGCCGGGGCGCAGGGCGTATCCACCCTTTCTCTATCCCTCCTCCTTCCAACCACGCTACCATGTCAAAATATTAACCGTAACTTATATAATTCGTTAAGCATTATAATTAAGGTAAAAAAGAGAGGGATTAAAATAATGATAAGTAAAATATTAGTGGTAGAAGATGATCATGATATCCATAGTCTGCTCATTTCTTGTTCTTCAGAAATTGGCTAGAGAGGTTGGCTTTGTTCAGAGAAGGAGCAATATTGGGCACAAGACTTATTGGCATTATGTGTATGGCTAAGTCAGAAAGTAGCAAGCAATACCTTGACACAGTTATGTAGCTGCCTTGCATCTTCTACAGATGTTCTTATAAGCCTAGAATGGCTGAATCAGAGATTTAACGCTGCAACTGTAGCGTTTCTCCAACGTGTTTTGTCCAATCTTCTTACACAAAATATGAATGCATCTGGTGTGTTGCCTCATCACTATGTTTCTCATAGTTGAATGGATGGCTGCTCAATAAGGTTCTGCTTTTAGCTTAAAGCTGCTACCAGCTATGCTTATCGTATCGCCCGGTGTCGATCCCTGCTTTAGCAAAGCTTTCCTTGTTTATGAAAAAACCGATGTCCAGCAAGGCCGTAAGCAGCTTCAAAAACAAATAGGGCCCCGAAGGCAGTACGGTCTTATAAAGCAAATCCTCTGAAAAGGTAATATGATAGCGAGATTCGGCCACCTTAAACTCGCTGTCTGACAAAGGCGACATGCCAAGGAACAAAGCCTTCTTTCTCATTGTAAATCCAGAAGACAGACGCCTCACCTGACGCGATACGTTCGGTCAACTTTTCCAGCGAGACTTCATAAAATTGTATTTATTTTCCTCTATATTTGCACATATTTATTATACTGGAGTTGCTATATAAATTGCATATGTTGAGAGAGACAAATATTGACTGACCATTAGTGTCAGTTACGTTTGTTTATAATAATAGCGTGGTCGAGAAACATTCGCTGTATCATGATTGGAACTGATATCGGTTAAATGGCTAATATTATAGGAGGTAATTGAATTGAAGTTGTTACAAATCAGACTCTTGGTTACTGATTTTAAGAAAAGTACCCGGTTTTACAAAGATTTATTGGAGCTTCCAGTAAGTTGGTACGAGGAAGAAATGGAATATGCGCTTTTCAATAATGGTGAAACGAAAATTGAACTTTTATCTCGAAAAGTGATGGCTGAAGTGGTTGGAGAAGGAAATACGTCTTTAGAAGGTGAATCTCAATCAAGATTCTTGCTTCAATTTGAAGTAGAGGATGTAGATAAGACTTATAACCGTTTCAGGGAAAATCGAATTGAATTTGTTAATAAACCGCATGATCGTAAGGAATGGCGGGCACGTGTTGCACATTTTCGGGACCCAGATGGGAACCTGATTGAAATATATAAAATGCTGTAATTGATTATACAAATTAAAAGCAAATGGTTCAAATTTATCTTTTCCATCTTTAATGGATAATCTTCAAACTCTATTAGAGATAATTCAAAAAATCTTCTAATAAAACCTTTAATCTTAGTGCTCCACTTTCAATGATGATAGTTTGCCCGATTCTAAATATACCCTAAAATAGAGGTCATCGGGGTACAAATATCATGTCATATATTAGCAACATCTTGTTTCAATTCATTTTCTTTGCGCCATTTTTCTGCGTATGCCTGTAGCACGGAGAAACCTTCCGTTTTTCCACACCCAGGGGGAAAACCAGCCCCCCCTTTTTCTTTTACCATTTAACGTTAATGTTTATATCCCGTCTAAGCGATTCATATATAGAAAAAGACGACTTCCTGTAAGCTAAAAGAAATTGGCTTTAAGGCAAGTGTTACTCTAAATATATTTCTAACTTTTCCTTTATCAAAGGCCATTCTTCCTTGATAATGCTATATATTACGGCATCACGAATCCGGCCATTCGGTAATGTTCTTTCGTTACGTAGAACTCCCTCTTTTCTTGCTCCTAAACGTTCGATTGCTTTTTGCGCCCGTTTATTTTGCTCATCGGTTTTAATTTGAACGCGGATCATTTCTAGTTTCTCAAAAGCATGTTGAAGTAATAAGTATTTACATTCAGTATTTATGCCTGTTCTCTGTACGGATGGAGAATAAAATGTGGATCCTAATTCCAAAGTCCGATGATTAAAAGAAATGTCATATAAGCGTGTACTACCTACAATCTTGTTCGTTTTCTGATCAATGACGATAAAAGGCAGTGCCTTTCCTTTCTTATAATCTTCAATTGCTTCTGTTACGATCTTTTTCATATCCTCAAAACTTTCTAATTTTCTAACCATGTATGTCCATAATTCTGGAGATTCTTGAACAATACAATAGAGAGCTTCAGCATCTTTTTCTTTCATTAATCTTAATTTGACTCGTTGTCCTAGTAGTTCCATTTGTTTCTCCCTCTTTTTGTTAACTGAAATGACATGACTACTTTCAATAGCATTAAGCAAAGTTTTTTACTATAATACATCTGATTTGATAAATCGACAAATTCTTGTGGTGAGAGATAAGAAGGAAGGGCGGTGGGTGGGAGCGGTCGGAAAAAGACACGCTGACCTTTCCTCTGCCGGATCGCAGGGCGCATCCAGCTTCTTCTTTTTTCCGAATTTCCTACTTCCCACCACATTCCCCTGTCAAAATATCAAGTGTAATTTATATAGGACCCAACACAGGACCAAGCCCCATTATCATTCCGAGTGTACCAAGAGCAGCTCCTTTCTTTTCAGGTGTAACGATTATTGTAATGATTGCAACAGCATTAGCTTGTAACATGGCAGCACCGATTCCTTGAATCGTCCGGAATATAATCAATATTAATAATTCCTGAGTCTAATGTGGACAGAAACATGCCGATTCCTGCGATTGTTACTGTAATCGTTCCTATTTTCCGATCACAATTCCTTTCTTTTTTCATTCTGATTCATTCCTCTCCATCTAAAAATCATTTTTTATAAGAAGATTGTAATTCATATACATTTCACGTATCATCGAAATATGGATGCTTATAAAAATATTTCATCGATAGCCGAATTAATTGGTGATCCCGTTCGAACAGCTATTCTAATTGCATTGTCTAATGGTAATGCGTTACCAGCTGGGGAGTTGGCATATATTGCGAAAGTTAAACCCCAAACGGCAAGTGCCCATCTTTCAAAACTTGTGAATGGAGGTCTGCTAACAGTCGAAACACAGGGACGTCATCGCTATTACCGAATTCCAACCAATGATGTTGTACGTGTAATAGAAGCAATGGCTGTCCTCACGCCAAAAATTCAAATTCGATCCCTTCGTGAATCAGACGAATTGAAAGTATTACGATATGCTCGTACATGCTATGATCATCTTGCTGGTCGTCTAGGTGTAGAGTTGACCAGAGTATTTGAAGAGGAAGGTTACATCGAACCCTTAGATCAGGACTATAACATTACAAGTAAAGGGATTAGGAAATTCGAAAATTTAGGAATAGATACAAAAAACTTCAACAGAAACGACGATTTTTTGCCCGGCGATGCCTTGACTGGACAAAACGCGAATACCATCTATCAGGAGCATTAGGAGCAGCCAATACAGAAAAATTGTTTGAACTTGGCTGGATTAAACGTGCTCAACACCATAGGAGTATTCAAATCACAGAGATTGGACAAGCAGGTTTACATAATGAATTTGGACTGGATATAAAGTCAGAATAAACATAATGAGTACTTGAATAAAAAATAAAGCCGATTAATTCCCTAAAGTAGGAAAAATCGGCCTTGTTCGTATGCAAACGCTCTCTTAACATAATAATACAACTTAAAGTGTCACTTTTCAAAACTAGCTAACTCCGGTCTATATTTATATGATAGGAAAGATGGACAGCATCCTTTACACAATGAATTTAAACAAAACCAGTTTATTTTCTTTAATCTAGATAATCATGTTCTTAAAAGATATTTTTCATACGAAATTACTTTATTTTAATCCTATCTCAAGATCATTCCATATATCTTCCACATCTTCAATTCCAACAGAAAGGCGGACAAGCCCATCTAAAATACCAGCTTTCTCTCTTTCTTCTTTAGGTATAATAGCGTGTGTCATGGAAGCTGGATGCTGAATTAATGTACCTACATCCCCAAGTGAAACGGCTAATGTACTCAATTTAACTGAATTCATAAGCTTAACCCCTGCTTCGTAGCCTCTTCGTAAGACAAACGAAATCATTGCACCTGGACCTTTCATCTGTTTTTCCATAATATAATTGTCTTCGAAATTTGATAACCCTGGAAAAAAGACCTGCTCTATAGCTTCATGCTTTTCCAAACGTTCCGCCAAAATCTGTGCGTTATGCTGTGAACGATCCATTCTAATGTGCAATGTACGTATGCCTTGACAAAGAAGCCATGCATCCATGGGAGATAAGTTCGCCCCCATATTCTTCTGTACTTCTTTTCTCATCGGCTCAATAATATCCTTACTACTAATCACTAGACCTCCAATAAGATATCCGTGACCAGACAAATATTTAGTTGCGCTATGTACTACAATATCGATGCCGTGTTGAATAGGATTTTGCAAATATGGAGATAAAAAAGTATTATCAACAATGGTCAAGATTCTTTTTTGCTTAGCAATAGCTGCTATGCTCTCCATATCCACTAGAGACAACATAGGGTTTGAAGGCGTTTCAAAATAAATCGCTTTGGTTTTTGCTGTGATATATGGTTCGACTTCTTCTCCTGTCTTAAACGCCACAAATGTTACATCTACTCCGAATTTTTTGATAGTTTTTGCCAAAAATGCATACGTTGCACCATATAAAGATGTATGTGCAATAATATGATCTCCTGCCTGTAAAATTCCTAAAAGACAACCTGTAATCGCTGCCATACCCGAAGAAAAAGCAAGGCAATCTTCCCCAAACTCTAATGCTGCCATCTTTTCTTCGAGCTCTCGTACATTCGGATTTCCTAAACGTGAATACATAAACCCCGGATCTTCTCCAGCAAAACGCTTTGCTCCTATTTGGGCATTTTCAAATACAAACGTTGAAGTCAAATAAACAGGGGATATATGTGACCCATACCCAGGGTCTTTATTTACTCTTACTAATTTCGAAGCATATTTCATTTTTACATCCCTCCTAAAATTTGTAACATAAATTTTAATGTAAAGCCTCCCTTCTAGCAATCTATATCTTAAATTTTTTAATAATTATTTGGAGTTCTTCTGCCATGTATCAGAAGCATTTTTACTCTTTGCTCTCAAAATCACACCCCATAAGAGGTACAACTTTTGTTTTGTGAACAATTTTATAGCCGATCCAAAGAAGTAAAAAGAAAGGAAGCGCCATATAAGTCATTATTATCTCGACCCAACCAACTTCGCTTTCAGTAAAAATATTTTGTCCGAGAACAAAGATAATAAGAAACAAGAATGTGATGATTGGGCCTAAGGGGAACCATTTGGCTTTGTATGGTAATTTAGCTACATCTCTGCCTTGGGCTACATATGCCTTACGGAAGCGATAATGACTAATCGCAATTCCGAACCACTTAATAAACCCAGTCATTGCCGAAGCTCCCACTAACCACATAAACACGGCACCGTTTCCAAACATAGAGGACAAGAAAGATACCATCCCCACAATTACAGATACCCATAGTGCAGCCATTGGAATTCCACGCGAATTTACCTTAGCAAAGATGCGGGGTGCTTTTCCCTCTCTCGCTAATGCCCAAAGCATACGTGAAGATGCATACATCGCTGTATTTGCTGCCGATAGAACCGACGTCAGAAGCACAGTATTCATGACAGCAGCAGCAAAGGCTAATCCTGCTCTTTCAAAGACAAGGGTAAACGGACTGATCGCAACATTCTGGATACCAGTTTTAAGGAGATTAGGGTCAGTATAAGGAATAAGCAAACCAATGACTAAAATCGTTAACACATAAAAAATAAGAATTCGCCAAAAAATGGTTCGAATTGCCTTGGGCACGCTGTTCGACGGATTACTCGTTTCACCAGCGGCAGTTGCAATCACCTCCGTGCCCTGGAACGCAAACCCTGCAAAGAGTATGACACTAAAGATAGATAGTAATCCGCCATGAAACGGAGCATCCCCCTTGGTAAAATTACTGAAACCAACTGCAGTTCCTCCCATAATGCCAAAAATCATTGCAACACCGACAACCAGAAACACAATAATAGAGACAACTTTAATACCAGCAAACCAGTATTCACTTTCTCCATACCCTTTAACCGATAAAACGTTGAGAAAAAACAATAATCCCAAGAACAATGTGCTCCACAATAGCGGGGATGAGTCTGGAAACCAATATTTCATAACAAGGGTAGCAGCCACCAAATCAGCAGCAATTGTAATTGCATTCGTGTACCAATAGTTCCAACCCAGGGCAAATCCCAAGGCTGGATCAACATACCTTGTAGCATACGTTTCAAACGATCCAGGTTCGGGTAAAAATGATGCCAATTCTCCCAGACTATTCATTACAAAATAGACCATGATACCAACTAGGATAAATGCGACGAGTGCTCCTCCTGGCCCCGCCGTACTGATGGTCGATCCGCTTGACACAAATAATCCGGTTCCAATTGCACCGCCAATGGCCATCATTGTTAAGTGCCTTGACTGCAAACTTCGATGTAATTTTTCTTTCGGCTTGTCCTCATTTAGGACAGTACTTAATTCATATTCTGGCTTGGCCATAGTAAATCCCTCACTTTTTTAGAACTATAATCACAACCCGATTGAACTCTTGTTAATATAACTGAATATTAAGAATTTTATATATATCATTGGTGAGTTACTCTTGCAAAACGTATATTTTAGTTTTACAAGAGTAATTCTGTTAATGGTTTTAACACAGTTTATATTTTTCTAGCTTGCGATATAATGTGGAAAGACTAATCTGCAACTCTAGAGCGATTTGTTCTTTATCATTCCGATATTTTTCAGCTAGAAAGTAACTTTGTATAATATTTTTTTCATATTCTGAAACCATTTGTTCTAAACTTAATCCTTTTTGGTTTACAGGAATATCCTCTTGCTGCAGCAAATAGTCAGGTATATCCTGAAAACTGATTGTTTCTGATTCAGCCATATTTACCATATATTCGATAGCATTTTCTAACTGTCTTATATTTCCTGGCCAATCATATTGTACTAACCACCGCTCCAACATCGGATCAATACGTAAAAAGTTTCGATTCATTATCCGACCATGCTTGCGTAGAAAATAGTTAAGATACAGGCTAATATCATCACGGCGCTCTTTTAACGGTTTCATATAAAGAGGGATAACATTTAAACGATAGTACAAATCTTCGCGAAACGAGCCCTGCTGTACCATTTCCTCCAGATTTTGATGAGTAGCTGCAATTACCCGTACATTGACAGGAATGGCTTTCTTACCGCCAACTCTTTCGATTTCTTTCTCCTGTAAAACTCGTAATAATTTTGATTGTAGAAAAAGCGGCATATCCCCTATTTCATCAAGAAAAATAGTTCCCTTGTTAGCCAATTCAAACTTTCCAATGCTTCCTTCCCGCCTTGATCCGGTAAATGCTCCACCTTCATAACCAAATAACTCACTCTCTAGCAAATTTTCGGGTATAGCCGCACAATTAATAGCAACAAAGGCATGCATTCTGCGCTCGCTTTCATAATGAATTGCTTTGGCTAATAATTCTTTTCCTGTGCCACTTTTTCCCCTAATTAAAACCGTTGATGGACTGTTAACAATTCGTCTTGCTTTTTTAATAACTTCTTGCAATCCCGAATTCCTGCCAATAATACTTTCAAATGACACTCGTTTTGCTGATAGAGGCATATCCTCCTGGATTTTGCAATCCATGTTATTCCCAAAATCTAGTACGACCAACTTATTTTCCAACAGCATGCTCATGTGCTGCAAAAATCGTATCAATTTATCGGAGTTTATAATCATCTTTTCCTTTTGTTCAGGAGAAAAACCAATGATACCAACAACTCCAATAGGCTGCTCTTTTTTTAATATCGGAAAGCCAATAGTAGCAAGTTCTTTACATTGATTCATAAACTTACAGCCCATACATTGGGATTCATTTTTTTTCATATCGTAGATCATTCCAGGTTTTCCTGTCTCCAGAATCATTCTGAAAAACGATCCTTCAGGTGCCGATTTGCCAATCGAATCCCGATAATAACCGGTTCCACCAATACGAATGCCATTTCCATCAAGAACTGTTACATCCAGATCAAGAACTTCTGCAATGTTTTCAGCGTAAGTCTGAATAAACTCTTGTATACGGATGAAGCTTGCCATATTGTCCTCCTCTTTATATAACGAACCTCTAGTTTGCGATATGCTTCTTTGTGCAATTAAATTATATATAGAAGTAACAACTTGGGCTATAGGGAGTCACTTTCTCCCTCCTCCTTATCCAAAATCATTTCTCTTCCTATGCTTTACATAAAGAATGGATAGCCTGTTCCATCTGCTGTAAGCTTTTTTCTAAAATAGAACGCGGGCAAGCGATATTCATTCGCATAAAGCCTTCTCCTTCATCTCCAAAGATATACCCCTCATTCATTGCAACTTTCGCTTTTCGGAGCATAAAGTCATCCAATTCTTTAGAAGAAAGGCCCAATTCTCGACAATCTAGCCATACAAGATACGTTCCCTCTGGTTGAATCACTTTGATTTGCGGAATTTTTTCTCTGAAATAATACGTAAGATAATTTAAATTTTTCTGTAAATAACGAATAAGCTCATCTAACCATTCTTCCCCATGACGGTACACAGCCTCTGATGCCACAACTCCAAATGTGTTGGGTGAGCCAATCGATAAATCATTCACTTCTTTATTGTATCTGTGGCGTAGTTCTTTGTTCGGAATAATAATACTTGATACTTGTAATCCCATTAGATTAAATGTTTTGCTTGGTGCGATGCAAGTAATCGAATGATCAAGGAACTCTTCTGAAATGCGTGCAAATGGTACATGGCTATATTTCTTGTATACAAGATCAAAATGAATTTCGTCCGCAACAACCAGAATGTTATGCTTCATACATATTTGTCCTAGTCTCATCAACTCCCATTCGCTCCATACCCTTCCCACCGGATTATGCGGACTGCAAAGAATTAACATCTTCACCTTCGGATCAATTTTTGCTTCCAAATCATCAAAATCCATCGTATAACGTCCATCCTCTAATTTAAGCGGATTGTTGACAACTTCACGCTCCTGAGCTTGGATGATACGGGAAAAATGATGATATACAGGGGGCTGGATTATGATTTTATCTTCCGGTTGCGTAAATGAACGAATAATCAAAGCTAGTGCTGGAATAACACCTGGACTATGGGCGATCCATTCTTTATTCACAGACCATTGGTGTCTCCTTTTAAGCCAGTCAGTAATCGCTTCAAAATACGAGTCCGGTCTAAGTGTATAACCATACATACCGTGTTCCGCTCTTCGCTTTAACGCTTCCATGACAGACGGCGGAGACTGAAAATCCATATCTGCAACCCACATCGAAATTACATCCTTAACGCCAAAACGATTTTCAAGATCGTCCCATTTTTCGCAAGCAGTATTCAAACGATTAATTTTTTGATCAAAATTGTATTTCATGTGTGACGTCTCCTATCCGTTTTATTATCAATTTTACAGCTACACAATTTATTGTTTTTACATATACTTCCCTGCCTTTCTGTCTATATAATTTAGCAAATGTTATGCCAATCAATATTCCCTTGTAAAACAGCTATGTTTCCACAAATACTTACTATTTAATTCCCAACTTTGAAATAATCATTCTATACAAACCCTTTAATATTGGGTATTAACACATTTGCAATAGTGATAAAAAATTTGAGTTTATGGGAAAACTAAACACATTCTTTTATTGATTTGAAATATTTAATTCCATTGAGTGGTGGTGTGTAAACATGCAACGTAATAAGTCGTTCATCTTTCTCATTTGCCATCGCATGGATGTGCCGTTCTGATATATGGAAAAACTCTTTTTCCCTTGCGCTTGATTTTGAAACAAGCTCTGGTGTTCCTTCCTTATTAATTACATAAGAAAATTCCGTCAATTCCCCTTCAACAACTATACCGCATCCAATCGAATCCCCATGATCGTGAATATCAGTTATTGAATGGTTAGGAAAATGCAACACAATAACTTCAATATCCTTTGAGTGATAGATAACATTTCTGCCATACGATAAACTAGTTGGCTCTGTAATGTAAGGCAAAATATCTTGTACTGTAAAACGAAGACCTTCCATAGCCCTATGTAACTGAATTGCAGAAGGTTTGTTCATTTGTCCAAGCACCTTTTTAATATCCTCCAAAAAATCCATTTTTCCACCACCTATAAAATTAATGGCCCTATATTATTCTGTTTTATTTTCCAACAAATCACTTTCTCTTTGACTCGGGTAGCCCTGCTTTATCCATTCGTCATATCCGCCTAACAAGTTGCGTACGTCCTCCAAACCTTGCGCTTGCAAAATACTTGCTGCAATCGCCGATCTTCCTCCAGCCTTGCAATGGACAAGAATCGGTTTATCAGACGGTATTTCCCGTACTCGTTCATGTAAATATCCGAGCATAATATGTTTTGCTTGTGGAATATGTCCTTCCTCCCATTCGCTTGTACTCCGAACATCAAGCACATACATTTGCCCTGTTCGAACAGCATCATTTACCATAACAGGTGTTACTTCCCTATATACCATTACATGCTTATCAGACTCTTCTGCCTGATTAATGACATTCGGGTCCATTGTCGCAACTACATAATCCAATCCAATGGAACGTAAATCTTGCAAAACATCCCGAACATATTCATCGCTTGCTAGAAGATAAATTGGACGCGTATAATCCAGTAGCCATCCAGCCCAAGTGACAAACGATTTGTTGTATGGGATATTAATTACTCCACGTAAATGTTTTGTGGAAAATTCGCTTGCCGGACGTGTATCCACGACAATCCCCTGTTTCACCCATGTTTGTACTGTAGCTATAGATGGCTCCATACAATGCGGATCTGTAATTTCTTGTAACAGCTGTGTTCCTTCTTTATTTAATCGTTTCATCATTGAAAAGTAAGTTGGTGCCTCAGGCTGACCAGACAGTAATATCTCGGTAAAATGCCTCACATCCTCGCATTGCAATGCCCAATTCGTCATTTTTTCATATCCAACAGTCGATGATGGGATCGCTCCTAAAGCTTTGCCACATGCACTACCTGCTCCATGGCCGGGCCATATCTGTATATAATCCGGTAGCTGTTTAAAACGCTGTAAGGAATGAAACATAGCAATTGCCATTTCTTCAGAAGAACCCTGTACCCCAGCAGCTTTTTCCAGCAAGTCAGGCCGTCCTACATCACCGACAAATACAAAGTCCCCAGTAAATATCCCCATTGGTCCTGTTGCTGACGAACCGCCATTCGTTACTAGCAACGAAATATGCTCTGGCGTATGCCCCGGTGTATGCATGACTTCAAAATTAATGTTACCAATATTAAATGTATCCCCATCTTTTAGAAAACAATGTTTAAACTCAGGTAAGTACTTATATCTCCAATCCGGCCCTCCTTCATCAGACAAATATAACGTTGCCCCGAATTTTGAAGCTATCTCCCGTGCACCGGATAGGAAATCTGCATGGATATGTGTTTCCGTTACACCAACAATTCGAACATGATGTGCTTTGGCTATTTTCTCATAAGATTCAATATTACGAGCCGGATCAATGACAATCGCCTCTCCGGTAGCCTGACATCCCACTAGATAAGAAGCTTGAGCCAATTTGTCATCATAGAAATACTTTAGTAACATAAGTCAACCTCCTCTTCAAGTTTCCAGCTTATTTTGATTGCACACTGATAAAACCACCAGCAAACCTTTACTGTATGCCTAGTTGCAATGTCTCTTACATGAGACCTTTGAGCATGCCATTCCAATACATAATAGGGAGTAAGTTTTTCTTCAGTACATACATACTAAATCTTTCACGAGATTGATCGATAGGGAATGACTCTTGCGGGTTCAATCCATAGTCAAATTCGGCCAATATGAGCTTGCCATACCCGGTAACCAGCGGGCATGATGTGTAACCATCATAGGTATGGACAACTGGCTTTGCCCGCATTAAACATAACAAATTTTTTACAAGTACCGGTGCTTGCTTACGAATCGCAGCACCTGTTTTAGACGTAGGGAGATTGGTACAATCTCCAATTCCAAAAACATTATGAAAACGTTTATGTTGCAGGGTATACTGATCTACTTCAAGCCAACCACTCTCCGCTGCAAGTGGACTCATCTTAATAAAATCAGGAGCGCTCATTGGCGGGACCACATGAATCATATCGTATTGCATAATCACTCTTTCCCTCGTATTTACATTCTCGAAGATCGCCTGTTTATTTCGACTATTGATCTCAATAAGATTATGATTGAATTGTGTTTTAATCTGCTTTCGTTCAATTACTTTGCGTAATGCATGTGCATACTTTTCAACATTGAATATCGTCGCTCCCCCTGAGATAAACGTGACCTCAGACCGAGAACGAACACCTGATTTTCGAAAATAGTCGTCTGCCAAATACATAATCTTCTGGGGAGCTCCCCCACATTTAACCGGTGTGTTCGGATTCGTAAATAGTGCACTCCCCCCTTTAAAACTTTGGATGCTTTCCCATGTACTTTCGACATAATCATAAGAATAATTGCTGCATACCCCGTCCTTACCAATACTCTCTTTCAGTCCTTTTATCTTATTCCAATCGATCTGAATACCTGCGGCGATAATCAGATAGTCATAATACAACTTGTAGCCTGAGTCTGTGATAACAGCATTTTCATCTGGTTGAAATTCGGTGATTGTATCCTGTAGCCATACCGCCCCATCAGGAATAACGGATGCTTCCTCACGTTCTGTACTCTCTCTATTGGCTTCACCAGCACCCACAAGCGTCCACAATGGCTGATAGTAATGCTTCGTCGCGGGATCAATAATGGCCACACTCTCCCTGAGAGCACGCCTTTCACGTAAAAGTCGAGCTGCAACAGTGATTCCTGCACTCCCTCCACCCACAATTACAACTTTGTAACGCGTCTCATGACCCGGCTTTTTCATCTTGAACCATCCTAACTCAATTTAATTAAAAAGCTTCATGTCTGTACGGCTTTAGTCTTGACTTTTTGTCTTCTTTGATATCGTCATTCTCACTGCCATTACGATCATCAGAATCACGAACAAAAATTATAGCTCCTTTATAACGGCTATTGCTTCAACTTCACAGAGTGCTCCTTTTGGCAATTCAACAACAGCGATGCAGGAGCGGGCTGGAACCCCTTCTCTAAAATATTCCTGATATACCGAGTTAAATTTTTGGAAATGATTCATATCTGTAATATAGCAAGTTGTTTTAAGAACATTTGTTATTGAAGAGCCACTAGCTTCTATAACTGCTTTCAAATTTTCCAAAGTTCTACGGGCCTGCACTTCAATATCACCTTCTACCAAATCCCCTGTTTTAGGATCGAGAGGAATTTGACCTGAGGTAAATATCAAGTCCTTCCATTTGGTGCCTTGAGAATAAGGACCGATTGCCCCAGGTGCGAGTTTTGTGTTAATAACTTCTTTCATACGCTCCAAACCTCCACTGTTATATATTTCTATTCCCTATTCACAGGGATAAGAAGCTCTACGATACAGAAGAAACATGCAGTAGCTTCTTACCTAGAAAACACAGCAAATAGCATGCCAATTTATTTTTCCTTGTAAAATAAGCATATGCCCACAATTCTTTATTATTAAATTTCCATTTTTGCAATAATTAATTTAAAAAACCCTTTACTAACTAGTGTTTGCTTATTTGCAATACTAGGGATCATTTTTTCATTTATGCTAAAATCGCCATCATTTTAACAGTGACATGGATTACTACCTCTAAGTCAGCCTTTATTTCGGGCTTAACCATCTCTTTCCCTACGTTAAGCAATTTTTTGCATAGAAAAAGCCGATTTCCTGTACATTCAGGAAAATCGGCTTGTTGTTTCTTATTCACCATAAGGGAACCCATTTGTTGAATAAGGAAATGTTTAAGGATTTTTAATACCATAAATCGCTTGTTCTTCTCCAAACCTTTGTACGGTTTGTATTAATCTCATCCCCAATTTCCCACCACTGAGGAAGCAACTGATATGAAACTTCAGTGCTTGTACCGTCGCGATGAATGTCCAGAGGCAAGTTGAGTAGTTATCGTATTTTTTTCATTCTGAGGGTATTTCTTTTTATTACACCAAGGAAGGAGCCACCCATGCCATTACGAGGCAGCTCCGCGCAAGATGCTTTTCATATAGCTGTTGCAGGCGACAAGGAAGTAAACCGTCTGCATGGTGACATAAATGCCGATAACACTGAATGAATAGAGCCAGCTAGATAACATAAGAAAGTTATCCAATGCTTTCATGGCGACTAACGCGTGAACAATACCGACAATACACGGCACGAAGAAAATAATGCCAACCTGCGTGAAGACGATTCTCCGAATTTCACCTTGGGTCATACCGATTCGGGACAGCGCCTTAAATTGCGCTTGATCCTCCTGTAGTTCCGTAAACAGCTTGAAGTAAATCATGCTTCCTGATGCAATGAAGAACAGCAAGCTGATGAACATACCGATAAACATCGTCAGCGAGATTACTTCCTTAACATTATCATATTGCGTCTTTATATCCTGGTATTGTGCCGCTAGTGCTAACATGTAAATCGCACTCGTAGCCGTTAAAATCACCGCGCTCAAAATGGATACGATAAACAACATCCGGGCGTTATCCTTCATCTTATAGCCAATCTGGGCGAATACGATCATATTCGTACGATTATAGTAGATATCAACACGCTTCTGAATAAACTTCAACAACATTATGCTTAACTGCGTGAACAAAAGATATGTACCGATTATAACTGTAAGTAAGATAAGCAGTACCAAAAGGTCAAAGTACGCTTCGTTTAGCATCAACGCCATACTATAAGCAGCTCCTAAGCACACGACTGCAAGCAGGACAAGCCATCGTGAATAAACAAGCTGCCCCTTCGGCTGTTGTGAAGCCTTAAGTAAATCAAGAATTTCTGTACGTCCCATCCGCAGCGCTATCCAGAGAGAAATGATCGCAAACAACACAAGAAAGCTCCCTGCCGTTAGCCACACCGCTCCCAGTGGAACGGCAAACACCATCGGATCGTTTATATCGAGCAGCACAGCAAGCGCCATAAAGAACAGCTTGCTAAACAAAATACCTAGTCCGATGCCGACCCCAATCGCTAATACCGCAATCGCCATATTTTCATAGATGACAAGTTTACGAAGTTGCATGCGGGTCATCCCAAACAACGAGAACAGGCCGAATTCCTGCTTTCTTGTCTTCAGAAAAGCCGAATTGGAATAAAGCACAAATAGAAACGAGAAAATTACGATAACATATTCACAGAACACCATGCCTTTTCTTACTTTTTCAGCTGCTACAATATGACCACTCATCACATCAGGATGAGCAAGAAAAGCAGCATATATGTAGAAGATCATCACGGAAAATACGCTGCTCATAAAAAACGCGCTGTATGACCGCCAATTGCCCTGGATATTGCTAAGCGCGAGTGAGCGGAATGTCATCGTAATTCCCTCCCAGCACGCTGAGCGCGTCCAATATTTGTTGGAAAAACGCTTGTCGATTCGAGCCGCGCCGTATTTCTGAAAAAAGCTTACCGTCTTTAATGAACACAATGCGCTGGCAATAGCTCGCCGAGAATGGATCGTGTGTCACCATGAGCACAGTCGCCTTCAACCGTTCGTTCATCTCCTTTAGCGTGTCCATCACATCCTTTGCCGCCTTCGAATCAAGGTTACCAGTCAGTTCATCAGCGAGCACTAATGATGGCTCATGAATAAGGGCGCGTGCAATAGCTGCGCGCTGCTTCTGTCCACCGGACACCTCATATGTACGTTTACCCAATAGCTTAGTAATTTGCAGCCATTCGGCAAGCGGATTTAGTCTCTGCTCGATCAGGTGCGGAGCCATCCCTTCCAATACGAGCGGTAAAATAATGTTGTCCTTGATCGACAGCGTGTCGAGCAGGTTGAAATCCTGAAAGACAAAGCCAAGCTCACGTCGCCTAAACAATGCTAGCTTCTTATCACTCAGCTTACTCGGGTTAACACCATTAATTTCGATCTGGCCAGACGTAGGACGATCAATTGTCGCCAGCAGATTAAGCAGCGTCGTCTTCCCGCTTCCCGATGGTCCCATAATACCGACAAATTCGCCAGCCTCTACGTGCAAGTTAATATCTTCTAATGCCTGATAGACGACACTTCCTTTAGAACTGTATAGCTTGCCGAGCCCTTGTGCTCTAAGTACACTCATTGGTTCCTCCTGATTCAGTTTGTATATGCTTCACTAACGTTAGTATAGCGGGAAGGGGACACCGAACCGATCGATTTTCCTTTCAAAATCATGCTGCACACCTTACAATGTTGTCACTGAGTGCTTGTCTTCTGCTGCCTTGCTACCGAGCATATGAATGCCACTCGGTTCAAAAGTGACGGTAAACGTCGTTCCAACGCCCAAATCGGACGCTGCAGAAAGACCGTGACCGAGCCGATTGCATACCTGTTTCGCCAGATATAACCCCATTCCTGTCGATTCCCCTGCAGTGCGACCATTCTCTCCGGTGAAAAACGGCTCAAATATTCTCGACATATCGTGCGGCGCTATTCCTGCTCCCTCATCTGTTACGCTCAGCTTGCTGCCTCCGTTCATATTCGATTCTAAGTGGAAAACAAGCTTCTTCTCACCCGGCTTGCTCTTACTGTATTTGATCGCATTACTAACGAATTGATTCAACACGACTGTCATCCACTTCTCATCCGTTTCCACCCACGCCTCACCATTAATCTGCGGAAATATGGAATGACGGATACACAAACGTTTATGCGCATTCATAACGGTACGAATCAATTCATGGAGTGGAATTTTTTTGAGGTGAAGATCAATTTCAAACTTTTCAAGGCGTGCTGTGTATAGCATCATTTCTAGGCCCCTTTTCATCCGCTCTGCTTCTTCCTGCATGCTGACAACAAGCTGCTTCTGTCCCTCCTTTGTAGAAGGCATCTCCTGCAAAGCTTCCTGTGCGAGCAAATCGATAACCGATACAGGTGTCTTCATATGATGAACCCATTGCAATACAAAATGATTGTGCAGCTCCTGTTGACGACGATATTTTCCAAGTTCATTCAAATAAGCGTTATGCTGCTTCTCCAACAAGTGAGCGACAAGCCGCTGCTCTCTCGTTACCATAGACTGCACGATAGCTACGGCCTGTAACTCATCAACTCGTTCAATCGCATTCCCAATTTGCTTGTAATAAGCTTTTTGACGAATATAGTCAACAATCAGCCACAATACAATGAAAAATAGAGCAAGTACCACAAAATAATAAATCGTTCCTGTATCAATTACACCAGGATAACGCTTCTTCTCCAGCAGCATAAATCCAACACCAAGTCCAACAATAAGCACACATAATAACACATAAAGTAGCCGATCACGAAAAAATAAAGTTACCGATAGTCCTTTCATTAACTTGGTTCCTCTCGCCCATCATCGAGGATCAGCTTATAGCCTTGGCCACGAACCGTCTCAATCGCCTTCGGCAGCCCGAGTTCCTCCAACTTCTTTCGAAGCCTCGTCACATTAACAGTTAACGTATTGTTATCGACAAACTGTACATCATCCCATAATGCCTCTAGAAGCTGATCGCGTGAGACGACTTGCCCGAGCTGCTGCATGAAGCATTTAGCCAATAAATGTTCGTTTTTCGTCAACTCAACCTTTTGCTTCTGCCACACCAGCTCATTACGGCTAAGATTCAACCGTAAGCCTTGCACATTCAACTCAGTCTCAGGAATGGTAAGGCCTGTCGCAGCGGCGTATTCACCATAAACTCTTCTTAGTATACCTTTAACCTTGGCCATTAAGAGATCCAAATGAATGGGTTTCGTAATATAATCATCGCCGCCGTTCTCAATGGCCATTACCTGATCCATCTCACCCTCTCGAGCAGATATGAAGATGATCGGCATACTCGATCGCGCACGGATTTGCCTACACCAATAATAGCCGTCGAAATACGGCAGGTTAATATCAAGCAGTACCAGATGCGGCGCATACGCCTCTAGCTCTGGTATCATTTCACGAAATTGCGATGCACACAAGGCTTCAAATCCGTATTTTTCCATACTTCTTTTCAGAACAGCTCCTATTTTATCATCGTCTTCCACAATAAAAATGCGATACATATATTCCTCCTAAAAGTTTTTCTACGCTAAACTTAGAATGTAGAGAAACCTACAATTTTTTTCTGCACTCTTTTTTATATTGTAGAGAAAAACTATTCTTTGAAAAAGAACCACTAGATGGTTGGGAATTTTTTCTCCTTCATCAAGGGAAAACTCCGATTTTCATACTTTTTTCTCGCTAAATAAAAGCAGGCGTGGAAAACCGTGAGGTTTCTCCACACCCTGAATCACTCCGGAGAGTGACGCACAATAATTGAATCGATGTACTTGAAACAAACAGACAATCAACTATACGGCTTTTTAGCAATCAAAGTATCAGACGACTTTGGTGTTTTCGGAAAAAAACCAGCGATTAATAACGCTACAAGCCAAGCCATTATGAGAAGAAAGTTTATTTTATTGCCTAAATTTAAACTTAGAACGCTCCATACATAGGAAGTACAGAACAAGGTCGTACCGGTAAGCAAGAGCAAGAAAGTTCTGATCCCTGCCCTGACATAAGGCTTCTTCTTATGTTTGGTAATGAAGACTCTCCTACCGCTGCTCAGTCTGACCGCAAACAGCAGCAAGTATACTCCAAGCGCGGCTCCAATGACGACAGATATCACTGAGTTGTGTTTTCTCTGTTCGGCAATAGAGAAATGCCCTTCAGGCAACGTTCCGGTTTCATATTCAATCCAAGCATGATAGATATCCTGTCTTAGTTCTATACCGTTCTCGCTATTTGTAAGAATGACCAATCCATCCTTTGTGTCCGGAATCAAACCATAAAAAGAATGCCAGCCCCGATTATCACCGGAGTGATAAATCAATGTATGTTGATTAGACAACTTTTTCACAAATACACCCAAACCATTCTCAGATAATACTGGCTTTTGCATCTCCTCTACGCGTTTACTTGTGATGACACCATGTCCTTTGCTTTCACTGTTGCTTACCTCCATACTTGCCAGTATCAATGTCATCATATCGGTTGTATTCGTTTTGAGACCCGCAGCGGCCTGTTCGGAAAATTGGTAATTCGGAAGCTCTTGTCCAAAATATCCATAGGCTTTGGAAAGATTGGAATCTGTGGGCTCCTGTCGAAACGAACTAGATTTCATTCCGAGCGGTTTCATAATTTGTTCCTTCATATAACGGTCAAATGGCATTCCGGTCACCTCTTCGATAACGAGCTGCAGCATGGTATATCCACCTCCAGAATACACCGCTTCTGCCCCCGGCTTCCCGGTAATCTTTACTGGTTCATTGAACCATCCTTTTCCGGACAGAGACTCCTCGATAGGGCGAAGTCTTTTCCCGGGCGCTACGCCGAGATATCCTTTATGCGGAGATAACCCCGCAGTATGGCTTAACAGCCTCCTTATTGTGACTTCATCATGATTGAACCCTGAGGCGGGTAATTGCCAGCGTGTCAAAAACTTTCCGACAGGATCATCGAGTGATAAAAGTCCTTCATCTGCAAGGTGCAGGATCCCCCACGCAGTAAGGCTCTTGGATATGGAAGCAGCCTGAAACAAGGTATTGTCACTCAGCGGTATCTTTTTCTTTTTATCCGCATAACCGTAGTTGAGCGTATAGGCGATACGCCCCTCATGAACAATGCCTAGCGCAACCCCTGGCACACCATAGTTCTCCTGCCATTTCGGCACTTGTTCATCCATCTTTTGCTTGAAATCCTCTATATTCCTGCTGGATGACTTGACTGGGTTAGCCGGATTGCCCGGTTCTGCAATCGCAGCCCTCGCAAACAGCAACTCATTCACGATCCCTATTAAAATAACCAAACATACGATGCTTTTGAAAATCGCTGCTGCTCTCTGTCTACTCTCCATCTGTTCCACTCCTATTTGTTCAACTATTTGCTTGTATGATTTAAGAGTATCTCATTCAAAGCTCCTGTTCGATCGATCTTCCTTTCATAATGCAACGATCTTCCTTACAATGTTGTCACAAATCTGCGCAGATCAGATGTATATATAAATAAAAGCCTGACATATAAAAAAGCATGGGCATAAACCCATGCTCTCCTAGTTTTTTATAAAATAGTAGTGTCGAATTGATATAACTATTACACCATTATTTTGCAAATATCATTTGTAAACTCTACCGGATCATTGATTGGTAATCCTTCAATTAGAAGTGCTTGATTGTACAATAAATTTGTATATAAATTTAATTTCTCTTTATCTTTTTCAAAAGCATCTTTTAATGATTTGAATACCTCATGATTTATATTAATTTCTAAAACTTTTTCAGCTTTTATATTTTGATTACCCGGCATTGTTTTTAGGATTTTTTCCATTTCTATTGTTACTTCGCCATCAGTAGATAAACATACAGGATGGTTCTTTAGTCTTTTTGAAATCCTTACATCTTTTACTTTGTCTGATAATATATTTTTCATATAGTCAAAGAGGTCTTTGTTTTCATTCTCTTCTGAATCAGTATTATTTTGGCTTTCTTCTGCTTCAATACCTAAGTCACCACTTGATACAGACTTGAATTCTTTCTCTTTATATGTCATTAACATTTTTACTGCGAACTCATCTATATCTTCAGTGAAATATAAAATTTCATATCCTTTTTCTAATACTAACTCTGTCTGTGGCAATTTTTCAATTCTTTCATATGTTTCTCCAGAAGCGTAATAAATATATTTTTGATCTTCAGGCATTCTTGAGACATATTCATCTAAGGTTACCAGCTTCTTCTCTTTGGATGAATAGAACATCAATAACTCCTGCAATACTTCTTTATTACTTCCAAAATCACTATAAACTCCATACTTTAACTGTCTACCGAAGGATTTATAAAATTTTTCATACTTATCCCTATCATCTTTCAATAAGCTTTGCAATTGGCTTGTTATTTTAGTCTTGATGTTTTTGGCAATTAGCTTCAACTGCTTATCATGTTGTAAAATTTCCCTGGATATATTAAGAGACAAATCTTCTGAATCAACCATGCCTTTGACAAAGCTAAAATAGTCAGGAAGCAAGTCTGAGCATTTGTTCATGATCAATACACCATTTGAGTATAGCTCTAATCCTTTTTCATACTCTTTTGTATAATAGTCAAAAGGTATGTTCTCCGGGATAAATAAAATTGCATTATATCTCACAGCACCATCCACACTAATATGGATATGCTTTATAGGCTTGTCAAAACCGTAATGTTTTTCCATGTAAAAATTCTCGTAATCTTCAGGAGTAAGCTCACTTTTATTCTTTCTCCAAATCGGAACCATGCTGTTTATAATCTGTTCTTCACAGTAATCCTCAAATTCGTTCTCGCTACCTTCTTTAAGTCTTTTTTCCGTAACATCCATTTTTATTGGGTATCGAATAAAATCAGAGTATTTTTTGATAATCGCTTTTAGTCGATACTCTTCCAGGTACTCGTCATAACTTTCGTCTTCTGTATTCTCTTTTATTTTCAAAACAATCTCTGTACCCACTGAATCTTTCTCACATGGAACAATCGTGTATCCATCAGCACCCGCAGATTCCCACTTATAAGCATCGTCGTTCCCTAATGCCTTGCTAATTACAGTGACAACATCAGCTACCATAAAAGCTGAATAAAATCCAACCCCGAATTGACCGATAATATCATGTCCATCTTTCAATTCATTTTCATCTTTAAATGCTAAAGACCCACTCTTAGCAATAACTCCAAGGTTATTTTCAAGTTCTTCTTTTGTCATTCCAATACCAGTATCCGAGATTTTCAATATTCTATTTTCCTTGTCAACAGCCACCTTTATATAGTAACTGTCTTTATCAAAATTTAAACTGTCATCAGTTAATGCTTTGTAATATATTTTGTCAATTGCATCACTAGAATTAGAAATTAACTCTCTTAAAAATATCTCTCGCTGAGAATAAATTGAGTTAATCATCATATCTAATAACCTTTTAGATTCTGCTTTAAATTGTTGTTTTACCATTAAAATCTCTCCTTTCAATATAAAAACTACTTCGACATACTATTGACGTGATAGTTATAATTGTATAGACGTCAAACGATTAGCACTCGAATTAATAGAGTGCTAATCATTATTTTAATAGCATATCCTTTAGTTTACGTCAATATGTTACGGATTTTTTTACTTTGAATATGGTTAGGGGAGGAAAAAGAGAGCACGTATTTAATGTGTGGGGATCTAAAGGTACTAAGCAAACGATGCTGCATATGAATAAGGCTTTTGAAGCTGATTTGGATGCACGAGAAGAGGCAGGGAATGTCTTTAACCAAGTAAAACCAAAGCTTGCTGTGTATTTCCAACCACACTCCCCTTTCAAAATATCAAGTGTAATTTATATAGAAGTGTGGCCCATTGGAAAAACCTCGACATGCTGAAGAACACAGGCATATCCCTGCGTTCTTCAGCTTGCATATTTCTCTATGAAAATGATGAAAATAAAACAAACTATTTGCGACGAAATGCTAGTGTATATAGGGCCCAGCCAATTGTCATTACTATTATAAAAACCAACAGCACATTACTGTATAGAAAAGACGCGGCGTTCTCTACTGTTGGCAATAAAGGGAAATCCAATGTACGCTTTGTGAGCATACCACCAACAACCGCTATACCTATTCCTTCTGATAAGAAGCAAGCAAAATTGAGCATCCCCATTCCAGCACCAGCTTCTTCTGGTTCAAGACTATCTGCAACACTATTGGAAATCACTGTCTTGATAAATGAAAGACCACCGAAAGTAAAAATTAACATACCTGTCATTAGCCATGGCGTTTCATCTAAAAATAACGATATAATCAGAAAACTAAAAATACTCAAGAACAATCCAAGAGATAAAACGAATGTATTGCCTCGTTTATCTACCAAAGTTCCACCAATTATACCGAAAACGATTACACTCATCGTGCCAGGGAATATAATCCCACTGCCAATCATGACTGTGGTTAGTTGATGCACGTCTCTCATCATATAAGGTACCATTGAGATGAACCCGGCCACAGTGCCTAATAAAATGCATCCAGTTAGAACACCGATTATAAATTTTCGCTTTCTAAACAAAGATGGTTCAATAAAAGGCTCTTTAGCTCGGCGGATATGCAAGGAAAACCCTACAAACAACACAACGCTTATTACAATATAGATCCAATTATATTGCATCGTATATAAAGTAAACATTACAATCCCAATTGATAGCAACAATACACCGAGAATATCTATTTGGCCTTTAGAGACAGATTCATTAGGCAATACTTTAAGAAAGAACGGGATAGATACAAGCGTCATCATTGGAATTATAAAAAGGAATGACCAATGTACATAATGCGCAATCATTCCACCAATGACTGGTCCCATGCCTTCACCCACAGCTACCAATGACCCTACCAACCCGAATGCTTTACCACGATCCTCTGAACGAACATGACGTGCAATGATCACCATAATAAGTGCAGGCACTGCCGAGGCACCAGCACCTTGAATAAAACGTGCAGCAATGATAGCTGGTAAGTAAGCATATGCAAGTATACCGAAAAGTGATCCCGCACTATACGTTAATAGCCCGATAATCAGTAATTTCTTAATACCATACATATCAGATATTTTTCCATATATAGCCGATCCGATACTAAATGAAAGGATAAAACTTGTATTAACCCAATTTGCTACAGCAGGCGGAACAACAAATTGTTTTGCAATATCAGGCAATGCTACATTGAATACCGTCTCATTCAGGACACTGAAGAAAGCAAGGAAGCTCAGCCATGCTAATGCCTTCTTCACATTTTTAAAGGTTTGATTTGGTAACCCGACTTCTTCAGTAAATTTTTTACTGTTGTTTACATCTTTATCCACTAGGATAATACCCCCATATTATAGGGGGAGTACGCAGTTTATAGGGTAAATGATACGCTTCCCCCTTGAATTTGTACCCGATTCATTTTAGTGCACTTCATAAAAACGCCTCCTAATTATAATTATCCAATATTTTACCACAAAACAGCTTAGGTAGCATTTTGTTTCTATATAAAATTGGTATTTTTTACAATATGCTAATATTCGCCATTAAGGCAGTCTACTCTTTTGTATCCAATTACCGGTCACCAAGCCAGGAACCACTAACAGCAAAGAAAACAAGAAAAACACGAACATTTTTGTCGGAAATTCACAACTTTTATTTTTATCATTGAATAACGTTCGTGTTTTACTTACAATCTTGTTATCAGCTTTAAAAAGCTAAGGGGGAAACTCATGGTAAACTATTCGGATTTTATACAGCTAGGACGGTTAATCCGTCATTTAGAACCTCATGTAACGAATATGACACTTCATATTCTTACACATGAACATCGGGAAGAAATTGCCCGGAAAATAATCGAAGGGTTATTGGGTTCAAATCCCGACCAAACACTTCACATCGAAACGAGTTCCGGCGAATACACAAATGAAATTGCTATTTTACAAATAGGAAAGAGCAAGTATACGTTTGAGAAAGATCATCAAGACATATTCATTAGCAAAATGAATCATTATAGCTGCCGCATCACCGCAGGCTCCTATGGTATCCTGGCATATCATACGGACTATCCAGGCGTCATCCGGGATGTATCGCGTATTCTTGCAGAGAATCAAATCAACATCTCCAGCATGAAAGTATCGAGAGAACAAAAAGGAAAAAATGCATTGCTGGTTTCGTTGACCGATGAAGAAATACCAGCAGAGACTATAGCAAAAATCCAACGAATTCCCCAGATTACAAAAATCGTGGCGTTGTGCCCGGTGTGAATCTTATGAAGGAGAGGCTAAAACATGAAATATCGCTCTGTGTTTGACATTATCGGTCCGATTATGATCGGGCCTTCCAGCTCTCATACAGCCGGTGCGGCACGAATTGGACTACTCGCACGAAATCTGTTCGGAAACAAACCTACACGAGCAGACATTTTATTTTACGGATCATTTGCAAAAACATACAAAGGTCATGGAACCGACATTGCCATTGTAGGAGGAATTCTCGGATTTGATACATTTGATAAACGGATGACCGAATCTCTTTCAATTGCCAAAGAGCAGCATGTGGATATTACGATACGTACCTCGGATGATATCCCCAATCATCCAAATACCGCCCGGGTGACAATAAGCGATGAAACAAAGACGGTAAGCGTATGCGGCATCTCCATCGGCGGCGGAAAAATGGAGATTACTGAGGTAGATGGATTTCCAGTTCGCATCACTGGCGATATGCCTACCCTGCTCGTATGGCATGAAGACCGGTATGGCCTGGTAGCCGCCGTATCAGAGATCCTAGCCGCGCATAAAATAAATATTGGATATATGGATATGGCCCGAAAATCCCGAGGAGCGCAAGCACTTATGGTCATAGAAACCGATCAGGCTGCATCTGAAGTGATTTGCCAGGAATTATGCGCTCTATCTTATATAAATAACGTTTCCAGTATCGCTGCATTATAAGGACAGAAAAGGAGTGAACGATGATGGTGTTTCGTACGATCGCCGAATTGGTGGAGCTATGCTCTACAGAAAATAAAAAAATCTCACAAATTATGATTGAAACGGAAAGCGAAACCTCCGGCAAAAGCCAACAAGAGGTTATAGATATGATGGAACGAAATCTAGATGTCATGAAAGAAGCCGTGGAAAGAGGAATTGTGGAACCTGATCGGTCGCGCAGCGGTTTAACCGGAGGAGACGCAGTTCTTCTGCAAACCTATATGAAGGAAAAGGAACCTCTCTCCGGAAAGCTTCTGTTGGATGCTGTTAGCAAGTCTGTAGCGACGAATGAAGTGAATGCGAAGATGGGTACCATTTGTGCAACACCGACTGCCGGCGCCTGTGGAATCGTGCCCGGTACTCTGTTCGCTGTCGCTCCAAAGCTGAATGCGGACCGCGAACAGATGGTACGTTATTTATTTACAGCAGGCGCCGTCGGCTTCGTTATCGCAAACAATGCTTTTATTTCAGGAGCAGCGGGTGGCTGTCAGGCTGAAGTAGGCTCGGCTACCGGCATGGCAGCAGCGGCCATTGTGGAGATGGCAGGCGGTTCTGCCGAACAATCCGCACAGGCGGTCGCCATCGCGTTAAAAAATATGCTCGGTCTTGTCTGCGATCCGGTAGCAGGCTTAGTTGAAGTTCCCTGTGTTAAAAGAAACGCCATGGGAGCGGCAAATGCGATGGTTGCGGCAGATATGGCATTAGCTGGTATACGAAGCGCCATTCCGACCGACGAGGTAATCGAAGCGATGTACCGCATCGGCTGCGCTATGCCCAACACATTAAAGGAGACCGCACTGGGGGGATTAGCGGCCACACCAACCGGTCGCGAGCTAGAACGTAGAATTTTCGGTGATGCATAGTTTTAAAAACATGAAACCTTACCTGTAGTACGTCGTATAAGTGAAGCGATACGATTTCTGTATCCTGCTCTAAAGGTCCAATACATTTAGCTAACACTCAGCGAGGGATGAAGCTCCTCAGTGAGCGCAGTTTCACTTTATTACAACTGGAAAGGAGTCTACAAGTGACGGAGTATATTCTTGCCTTTGTAGAAATCCTGAAGGAATTTTCTTATTTCGGATTGATGCTGGCATTAACGTTTGAATTTGTTCCTGCCGAATTGGTTCTGCCCCTTGCCGGATACTGGGTGTATCAGGGGGATATGAGCTATTGGCCAGCCGTTCTCGCAGGTACGGTCGGAGGCACATTTGGTCCACTTACTTTATATGCATTGGGACGTTACGGCGGGCGGCCCTTTATTCTGAAATACGGTAAGTATCTGTTTATTCGGGAGCATCAGGTGGAGAAAGCAGACCTCTTCTTTCAGAAATACGGGGCCGGGGTCGCTTTTTTCGCACGCTTTTTGCCGGGCGTCCGCACGCTTATCTCTATCCCCTGCGGCCTGGCTAAAATGAATGTATGGCTTTTTTCCATTTATACATTCTGTGCTACTCTGCCCATTACAGCGGTTTACATCTATCTGGGGTATACGTTCGGTCCACATTATAAACAGGCGGCAGCAGCAGCTGAAGACTACTCTCCGTTTATTATCGCTGGGATCGTTGTTCTTCTTGGAATTTATATTGCAATCAAGAATAAATGGAGCTACAGTTTCGGAAAATAATGCTTCTGGTAATAGTTGTACATAAACAAAACTCGATTTCCACAAAGAAGCCAAACGGCTGCTTTGCGTCATTTCAGGCGGACCAACAAAACATCCGGGTATTTCTGTTGGTCTTTTTTGCCTGCCGTTCCACGCGCTTCACAAGAATAAAGGAAGCAGTGAAAACCTTAAAAAGTGATTTTTACAGGGATGGTTCTAATGCTAAAGAGGCTGTCTCAAAAGGTCGTTGAAAAACGATTTTTTCGAGCCAGCCCTTCTTTTTTTACCTGAATATGGATTTTAGAGGTTGCTTATCCTCGATTTTCTTTCTATTTATCTCCGTATTTGTGGTTCTTTTGATCGTTGATTTAATTTNTAATGAAAATGAACTGGCGATTGTGTTTGATTTGACCAAACACAGGTTCCACATCGATTTTTCGCTGGCTGTATTTTCCTTCTCCTTCTTCGGTTGCCAGCCGTTCCCGTACGTCTTTGCGCTGTTTTTGATTTTCCATCGAAACAGTGATCCTTTTGGTTTCTTTTCCTTTTGCGCAAGACGCTTGAAATGGACAGCCAGGACAGTCCGCACAAAGGTACACTCGCTTGATCGATTCATATCCATTGTCCGACTTCTGTTTCTTTTCATAACGAAAGGTCAGTCGTTTATTGTTCGCACACATCCACTCATCCTGTTCTTCGTCGTACGTCATGTTCTCCAGACGACCCACTTGATTCTTCCATGTTTTCGTTTGTTCCTTATCGAAGGTGCTGTATTTGACGTACGCCTCGATTTCTTTCTTTTCGCAATAGACGTAATTCTCCTCGCTCCCATATCCGGAATCGCCAATCAACGCCTTTGGTTTAGGGCGATTGTATTGCTCAAGAACTTCAAAATGAGGAATCAGGCAGCCAGGATC